>NZ_DYYK01000143.1:0-32712 GCF_020741705.1 Bacteroides coprosuis | reverse complement strand
AAAGCCTATTATCATGGGGTTTATACATCGGATGATATTGATGTAAATTGGCAGTTTGGATTCAGTGATCAACAGTATGGTGCAAATACTTTCTACTCTGCCAAGTACAACAATCAATATGAAAAGACTCGCCGATATATTACCTCTGTTCAAGCTCAGACAAAAGGATGGTTTGTCCTAACTCCTACCCTTTACTGGAATCGCTCTCATGACAACTTTCAACTCATTAAGGATAGCCCTAAAGGAGAAAATTTTCATATGACAGATGTCTATGGAGCAAACTTAAATGCTCACTTTACAACTGTACTAGGGAAAACAGCCTTTGGAGCAGAAGTTCGTAACGAAGGAATTTTAAGTACAAACTTAGGAAAGCTTCTCGAGGAAGACCAAAAGGTGAAAGTCCCAGGAGAAAAAGATAAATATTTTGATAAAAAAGATAATAGAACGAATGTCAGCTATTACCTTGAGCACAATATTCTGCTTCAAAATTTTACCGCTTCTTTTGGTGTTATGGCTAATATGAATACGGCTTTAGACCATAAGTATAGATTTTATCCGGGTATAGACTTATCATACAGACCTTCTATTCATTGGAAAGCATTTGTATCTTGGAACAAGGCTCTACGCATGCCTACGTTTACTGATTTGTATTATAAAAGTCCGACACAAGAAGGAAACATAGGACTTAAGCCTGAAGAGACTCAAGCTTATACTTTAGGTTTGCAATACCAAAACAATGTAATAAAGACAGAACTGAGTGGCTTCTACCATAAAGGCAAACAAATGATAGACTGGGTAATGTATGATGCAGAAGATGTTTATCACTCAGCCAATTTCAAATTGGACAATCGAGGATTTGAAACAAATACAGTCATCAATACTGAGGCATGGCTAGGTAAATCATCTTGGATTAAACAAATACAAGTAGGCTATAGTTATATTTCACAAAAGCGTAAAGACAACACGCCTATTTACAAATCAAACTATGCACTCAATTATCTAAAACATAAGTTTGTAGCAAATCTCAGACATAAGTTATTTACAGAAAAACTAACTCTAAACTGGGCTTTCAGATGGCAAGACAGAATGGGTGACTACATCGATTTTGGCAATACAAATCATCCCGAAGGAATATTAACATCTTATCCTTCATTTGCTCTTCTCGATTTAAAAGTTCAATGGACTGAAAGCAAATACACTATTTTCGCAGAGGCTAACAACCTATTGGATAGAACCTATTTTGATTTAGGAAATATCCCCCAACCAGGTTTTTGGTTTAAAACAGGAATAAAATGTAAGTTCTATTTATAATTGAGGTATAAAATTTAAATTAAAAGGGAGTTATCTATTGCCATATAGACAACTCCCTTTTTATCATTATACCTGCTGGAAAGCGAGCCATAGAATACTTTACAACTTCTTTAAAAGTGCTAATTTCACTGACGGACAACAAGTATACTAAAAAGTAATAATCTTCAGTACATCAGGGACATCATCTCATAATGTCGGTGTCAAGAGAATGACATGTCGGTGTTAAGACATCGCGATATCAGGGTCAGAATATATTTGATTATTAAAATTCAAAAGAGATTAATGGCAATAGACTCTATATAATTCTGATTAAAAAAACAAAAGAATAGAGAAACTAGATGTATCTATCAGGATAGACAAAATGGAATAAAAAATACACTTTAGATATCAACAAGAATACGACTTTTGTACAAATAGAAAACCTAAAAGATTTAGATCTTAAATAAGAGCAAGTACGAGATCAAATATTAAACACGTTATATCCTAAAAATAAAAGACTTAACATCTTAATATATCTTATTAAGAATGCAAAACTTTTTGTTTTTAGTGTAGTTTCCTCTTTTTGTGCTAAATTTGTAACCTCAATAAGCTTGCTATCTAGATAAAAACATGCTTATTAGAAGAATTACAGTTATACACTAAAATAATATTAATGAAGTTCTTTACGAAAGAGGTCAAAATAGGATTAGCTGGCATCATTGCTCTATTCTTTCTTATATATGGTATTAATTACCTAAAAGGTGTAGAGATGTTTAAGCCATCTAGTTATATGTATGTATCATTCAAAAATGTAAACGGACTAGCAAAATCGAGTCCTGTATTTGCAGACGGCTATAAAGTAGGATTGGTTCGAGATATTATTTACGATTACAACAAATCCGAAAATGTATTGGTGGAAGTTGAATTAGATACAGACTTAAGAATACCAAAAGGTAGTTCAGGAGAGCTTGTCCCCGAGTTAATGGGAGGTGTAAGAATGAATCTTCTATTAGCCAACAACCCAAGAGAACGTCATGAGGTAGGTGATACTATCCCTGGACAACTCCAAGGAGGCATGATGGCAGAAGTAGCTAATATGGTTCCTGACATAGCAAAAATGCTTCCTAAACTAGATTCCATCTTAACATCAGTAAATCATTTACTTGCTCACCCTGCATTGGAAGAGACAATGGAATCTGTCCAAAAAAGTAGTAAAAACCTAGAAGTAGCAACTTCTGAGTTTAGTAACTTAATGAAAAAAGATATTCCTCAAATTACTCAAAACATGAATCTCATTGGTGAAAACTTTGCAAAAGTAAGTCAAAACCTATCAGAGATTGAGTTAAATGAGACTTATACTAAGATAGATAGTGCTATTAGCAATATTAATCAACTAACGGAGAGGCTGAATCAGAAAGATAACAGTCTTGGATTATTTTTAAATGATTCAACTCTATATCAAAGATTAACTGAAACGGGAGAAAATGCAGCTAAACTTCTTGATGATATCCAGAAGAATCCAAAGCGCTATGTTCACTTCTCTATATTTGGAAAAAAGAAAAAATAGCTTATTATTAATAGGTACTTTGAAAAACACATATTTCAAACTGGCTCGTTAAATCTGTTAAAAAACTCGTCAGTTTAGATTATTTAACCACCTCCAAAACAAGGAACATAGATCAGTATAATATATTATATATCAACCAATTATGTTATAACAAAAAATCGGACTGTGTTTTTAAAGAATAACTTATTTAAAAAAATGAGATTTAAAAATATGCTTGTATTTTTAATTAAATATGCAAACAAATTCTCATTTGTTTATATCGAATAAGATTATCAATTTTGTGTATATTGAAGTTGTTTTAAATATTTAATGTGTAAAGCCCTTATGAATAAACCTGTTCATGTTGCGCTTTGGAATGATTGTCTAAATATAATAAGAGACAATGTTGCGGAGTCGACATACAATACTTGGTTTGCCCCTATTATCCCTCTAAAATTTGAGGATAAAACATTAGTGATACAAGTCCCAAGCCAGTTCTTCTATGAGTTTTTGGAAGAAAAGTTTGTGGATTTGCTTCGTCATACTTTATATCAAGTTATAGGTGAAGGAGCGAAACTAATGTACAATGTTATGGTGGACCGAAGCGCTAGTGCTACGGTAAACCTTGAAGCATCTAATCGGTCAACGGCTGTACGCAAAAATAACATTTCACCTGCTGCTCCAAGAACTCGTATTCCTCAGGCTCCACAAGCTCCAGCTATACAAGAGCTAGATCCAAGATTAAATCCAGACTACACTTTTGAAACCTTTATAGAAGGGAATAGTAATAAACTATCAAGAAGTGTAGCTGAAGCAGTTGCAGAAAATCCTGCTAAAACAGTTTTCAACCCCCTATTCATTCATGGTAATTCTGGTGTTGGGAAAACACACCTTGCCAATGCAATCGGACTTAGAATTAAAGAAAGATACCCTGAAAAAAGAGTACTATACGTATCAGCTCATCTTTTCCAGATTCAATATACCGACTCAGTAAGAAATAATACAACCAATGATTTTATTAATTTTTACCAAACCATTGATGTCTTAATCATTGATGATATACAAGAATTTGCAGGTGTAGTTAAAACACAAAACACATTCTTTCATATTTTCAATCACCTTCATCAAAATGGTAAACAACTGATTCTGACTTCAGACTTACCTCCTGTACTCCTTCAAGGTATGGAAGATCGCCTTCTCACTCGTTTCAAATGGGGTATGGTTGCAGAACTAGAAAGACCTTCAGTAGAACTTCGAAAAGATATTCTGCGGAATAAGATTCATCGAGATGGATTAGACTTTCCAACAGAAGTAATTACTTATATTGCCGAAAATGTGGATGATAGTGTACGTGATCTTGAAGGTATCGTAATCTCTATCATGGCTCACTCTACTATTTATAATAAAGAAATCGACTTAGATTTGGCCCAACGCATCGTTAAGAAAGTAGTGAGAAGTGAAAAGAAAGTCATTACTATAGACAATATACTAACAGCAGTAACTGATTACTTCAAAATTGAACCCAAACAAATACACTCTCGCTCAAGAAAACGTGAGGTAGTTCAAGCTAGACATTTTGCTATGTTTTTAGCTAAGAAATATACTGAATATTCAACACCAAAAATTGGTAAGTTCATCGGCAATAGAAATCACTCCACTGTTCTTCATGCGTGCAAGACAGTTAAACACCAATGTGAAGTAGATAAAAGTTACCGTGCAGACATGGAAGCTGTACAAGAATTATTACACAAGAAATAAAATTTTAACACTTATCAAAAGGCTAAAAGCCCCCTATATACGCTCTATTTATGCATTCATAAATAGCAAATTTATTCGCCTATAAATTTTATTAAATTTTTGTTTCAGACAACTTTAGAATATTTAGTTAAACCTACTCTACTTATACACAAGTATTTAGGTTTTTGTTTTAGATAATTCAAAAAATATATGTACTATTTTAGTTGTCTAAAAGAAAAATCATTTCTAGCTTTGCAAAGCTAGAAATATATAAAATATTCAGAGACGTTTATCTCAATATCTCATATATCAAAACAGCTTCAATTTAATAATTTTAACCTATAATAACATTTACTTGTGGCAATGAAAACTTATTCTTATGAAGAAGCCTTTGAAGAGTCGTTAAAGTACTTTAGCGGAGACGAATTGGCAGCACGCGTTTGGGTAAACAAGTATGCAATGAAAGATTCGTATGGTAGCATATACGAGAAATCACCAGCGGATATGCACTGGCGAATTGCAAATGAACTTGCGCGCGTAGAAAAGAAATACCCAAATCCCTTAACATCAGAAGAGCTTTTCAAACTCCTAGATAAATTCAAATACATAGTACCCCAAGGAAGTCCAATGACAGGCATCGGCAACAATTACCAAGTAGCATCTTTATCCAACTGCTTTGTAATTGGTGTAGAAGGCCCAGGCGACTCATACGGTGGTATTATTAAAATGGATGAGGAGCAAGTTCAACTGATGAAAAGACGTGGTGGAGTAGGTCACGACCTCTCTCATATCCGTCCAAAAGGATCACCAGTAAAAAACTCGGCTCTTACATCTACAGGTATTGTTCCTTTCATGGAAAGATACTCCAATTCTACCCGTGAAGTAGCACAAGATGGTCGTCGTGGAGCATTAATGCTTTCTGTATCAATAAAGCATCCAGATTCTGAAGCTTTTATTGACGCAAAAATGACTGAAGGCAAAATCACAGGAGCTAATGTTTCTGTAAAAATAGATGATGAATTTATGACTGCAGCTATTAATGACAAAGGCTACATTCAACAATATCCTATCTATTCAGAAACTCCAACAACAGTAAAAGAAATTAAGGCTAAATCATTATGGGAAAAGATTGTACATAATGCTTGGAAATCGGCTGAACCAGGAGTTTTATTTTGGGACACCATTATCAAGGAATCTGTGCCTGATTGTTATGCTGATCTTGGATATAGAACTGTTTCTACTAATCCTTGTGGAGAAATCCCATTATGCCCATACGACTCATGTCGTCTTCTAGCTATCAACTTATATTCATACGTTGAAAATCCTTTTACAGACAAAGCGAAATTCAATTTTGACCTATTCAAAAAGCATGTAGCTTTAGCTCAACGTATCATGGATGACATCATTGATCTTGAATTAGAAAAGATTGAAACTATTCTATCAAAAATCAAGAGTGATCCTGAAAATGAAGAAGTAAAGCGCACAGAATACAATTTATGGCAGAAAATCTATAAGAAAACAGGTCAAGGTCGTCGTACAGGTGTAGGTATCACTGCAGAAGGAGACATGTTGGCTGCATTAAATCTTCGTTATGGTACGGAAGAAGCTACAGATTTCTCTGAAGAAGTACACAAAACTATCGCTTTAGCTGCATACAATGCATCGGTTGATATGGCTAAGGAAAGAGGAGCCTTTGAAGTATATGATACGGATAGAGAAGCAAATAATCCATTTATCAACAGATTGAAAGATGCTGATTCTGCTCTATACGAAAAGATGAAAAAATATGGTCGTCGTAATATTGCTTGTTTAACTATTGCTCCAACTGGAACTACAAGCTTGATGACTCAAACCACTTCGGGCATCGAACCAGTATTCTTACCCGTTTACAAACGTAGAAGAAAAGTAAATCCTAACGACACCAATGTACGTGTTGATTTTGTTGACGAAACAGGAGATGCTTTCGAAGAATACATTGTTTTCCACCATAAATTTGTAACATGGATGGAAGCAAAAGGTTACAATCCAGCCAAACGCTATACACAAGAAGAAATAGATAAGCTTGTAGAAGAATCTCCATACAATAAAGCTACATCTAATGATGTAGACTGGTTGATGAAGGTAAAAATGCAGGGACGCATCCAGAAATGGGTAGATCACTCAATAAGTGTTACTATCAACCTACCCAATGATGTCAACGAAGAACTTGTAAACAAGTTATACGTTGAAGCATGGAAAGCTGGATGTAAAGGATGTACGGTATATCGTGATGGCTCAAGATCTGGTGTACTTATAGCAACAGAACCCAAAAAAGATAAGGAAAAAGAGAGTAAAGAAGCTCTTGCAGAAGGTCTACTTATTCCTTCTATGCCTACAAACCCAGAAGTTCTCAAACGTCCTAGTGAACTTGAAGCCGATGTAGTTCGCTTCCAAAACAACAAAGAAAAATGGGTAGCTTTTGTTGGTCTATATGATGGAAGACCTTATGAAATCTTCACAGGTTTACAAGATGATGAAGAGGGTATATCTCTTCCCAAAAGTGTGGTTTCTGGCAAAATCATCAAAAATGTTGATGAAGCAGGAAACAAACGATATGACTTCCAATTCCAAAACAAGAGAGGTTATAAAACTACTATTGAAGGGTTATCTGAGAAGTTTAACAAAGAGTATTGGAACTATGCCAAATTAATCTCTGGCGTTCTAAGATGGGGTATGCCTATTGATCAAGTAGTAAAATTAGTGAGTTCTTTGCAGCTGGATAGTGAAAGCATTAACAACTGGAAAAATGGAGTTGAAAGAGCCTTAAAGCGATATGTGCAAAATGGCACTAAAGCTACAGGGACCAAATGCCCAAATTGCGGTAATGAAACTCTTATTTATCAGGAAGGATGCCTGATATGCACCACTTGTGGTTCATCACGCTGTGGATAAAACCTAATAAGTAAACAATATTTAAGCAAAAGGAGAGAACTATTTCAGTAGTTTTCTCCTTTTATATTTAAAGCAAATAGTGTTTTATATGTCAATATTCTTTATACTTGTATTAGGCATATAAATAAGCTTGTACTTAACTTTAACTTCAAGAACATGAGATTTCACTTTAGTGTAGAATATAGAACGAATTGGGGTGAGGAAGTGAAGCTCGTTGGTTCTACTCCCGAAATGGGAAATAACCAAATACAAAAAGCTATTCCTCTCAAAACAAATGATGGAACAGTGTGGCAAGCAGAGGTAGACATAAATATACCGCCACATACCATAATAAACTACTCCTATATCATTAGTAAAAAAAACGAACTGGTGAGAGAGGAATGGAATGGTATAACCCGCTCTATTGTAATACCCAGCAATGCCAATCAGACCTATTTCATAGAAGATTCTTGGCACAACATACAAAAGAACCGTTTCAATTATAGTACTGCATTTACAGATATCTGGTTTGCTCGGGATAACAAGAAGCAGGAAAAACTGATTGAGGCTGATAAGTCTATTATTCTAAAGGCTTACTCCCCTACCTTACGCCCTAATGAAGTGCTAGCCATCTGTGGAAACCAAGAGATTTTAGGCAACTGGAATCCCTCCCAAGCCCTAATAATGTCCGATATAACTTTTCCTGAATGGCAACAAGCAATAGACTTATCCAAGCTTACTCAAGCTTTGGAATATAAATTTGTAATCCTTGAGAAAGAAACAAAACAACTAATTGCATGGGAGAATGCTCCTAACCGAACACTGAACACTTCTTCGCAACCTCAATATACTCATAAAGTAATTTCAGATCGCTTCACCTATTTCGATAGAAGCAGATGGAAAGGTACGGGCACTGCAATCCCCGTCTTCGCACTACGCACTAAAAGAAGTTGGGGTATAGGTGAGTTTCTTGACTTAAAACAGATGGTAGACTGGGCTAAACAAACGAATCAAGATTTAATCCAAATTCTACCAATCAATGATACTACTTATACATTTTCGTGGTTAGACTCTTATCCTTATAGGTGCATTTCAGTTTTTGCACTCAATCCTATTTACCTTAATTTGGACGAATTAGGTATCGCGGACACAGAATATAGCGAAGTCTATTTACAAGATAGAAAAAGGATTAACCAACAGAAACTGTTAGATTTTCCTTATGTACAAATAAAAAAGCACACATACATCCATGCTATATTTAAGCTCAAAGGACAACAAACTTTTGAGAGTGAAGCTTACCAAAGCTTTTACAACGAAAACAAAGAATGGCTAGTAAGTTATGCTTCTTATCTATATCTACGAAAGAAGTATGCTACTTCAAAAACCCATAAATGGGAAGAATATAAAGCATATAAGCCAGAACTCGTTGAGGCTCTTAACCAACCCGATAGTCCAGCTTATCCTTTTCTTCAGTTTATCTATTTTACGCAGTATCATTTATATGCCCAACTTAAAGAGGTTCATGACTATGCGAGATCAAAGGGAATAGTGATTAAAGGCGACCTGCCAATTGGTATCGGACTAAATAGCGTTGATGCTTGGGTACATCCTAATCTATTTCACTTAGAGAGCCAAGCGGGTGCACCACCTGATGATTTTGCTGTTCAAGGACAAAACTGGGGATTTCCTACTTACAATTGGGAAGCAATGGCTAAGGATGATTATAGCTGGTGGAAAAGAAGATTAGAATATATGTCCAACTTCTTCGACGCCTATCGTATTGATCATATTTTAGGTTTCTTTAGGATATGGAGCATTCCACGCAGTGAACTGCTAGGTACCTTAGGGCAATTCTATCCTGCACTACCTTTAAGTATCCAAGAAATAGAAAAGGCTGGACTTAAATTCAACAAAGATTTATTCACGAAGCCTTATATTCATAAAAGTTTACTTCATAAATTATTCTTGACGAATAGACGCAAAATAATTAATCAGTTTTTTGAATCAACAAGTCATGGATTATTTAATTTCAAAACTGAATACAACTCTCAGTTAAAGGTACATAACTTCTTTAAATCCAATGACTCAAAAGATTTTAATAAGAAAATAGAGTCTATATTACTGAATCTTCTTACAAACGTTTTATTCTTAGAAGACAAAACTCAAAAAGGATATTATCATCCAAGAATACAAGCTCAAAAAGTAGCTGCATACCAATTATTCAAATCCGAAGAGAAAAAGGAATTTGATGCTCTCTACGAAGAGTTCTTTTATCATAGGCATGATTTATTTTGGCAAAAAGAAGCTTATAAGAAACTTCCCGAACTAATAAAAGCAACCAATATGCTTGTATGTGGAGAAGATCTAGGGATGATTCCCAATTCTGTTCCTTGGGTAATGAAAGACTTATCTATATTAAGTTTAGAGATACAACGAATGCCCAAAAAATATGGACTAAAAATAGGCTACCCTAGTGAATATCCTTACAAATCAGTATCTTCTTTTTCAACTCATGATATGAGTACAATTAGAGGATGGTGGGAAGAGAGCAAAGAAAATAGAGAAGTATTCACCCATGGAATTTTAAAAAAAGATGGGGTTATACTTAAGGATATAAATCCTCATATAGCTGAAGAAATCTTAAGTAGAGAACTAAACAGTAACTCAATGTTGGCTATTGAGTGCATTCAAGACTGGCTAGCTCTTTCACCTGAATGGTATGATATATTAACCCCAGAAGAAGAACAAATTAATATCCCTGCTAATTCAAAACATGAATGGAAGTATAGAATGCCTTGCTATATAGAGGAATTAATAGAAAATGAAGAGCTTAATAATAAAATTAAGACACTAATCTCAAATAGTAAACGTAACACAGAAAATCAAAACGATGAAAGTACAAATGAGTCAAATCCTATTGAATAACCTTCAGTTTTATGCCTATCATGGTGTGGGAGAACAAGAAACTATAGTAGGAAATACCTATGCTATAGACCTAAAAATGGATGTAGATTTCTCTAAAGCAGCTCTTAGTGATGATGTACAAGAAACCGTAAGTTATGCGGATGTCTATGAATCCATAAAAACAGAAATGGCTATTCCGTCAAAACTCATAGAACATGTCATTTATAGAATAGGAACAAGACTATTAAAGGACTTTGAACTCATTCAAAAGATTGATATTACTCTCTCTAAAACAAACCCTCCTATGGGTGCAGATATTGATACTGCTGCTGTTCGTATCATCTGCTCTAGATAAGAACTCAGAACGAATAAAATAAAAAGGGATTTATACGGCTGTATAAATCCCTTTTTCCTAACCTTAAAATATTCTCTTTATGAAAAAACGTGCTGCAAAGATAGAATAACATTACAGCAATGCTAGTTAATAAACATCATTATGTAGGAATAATAATTAATTTTAAATACTATTTTGACTTAGTAATATAGTCTAACAGAGCCTTATATATCGGGTTTAATTTCAAAATGCTCGAAACTCCAGTAAGAAACAACTGTTTTCTAGCCCTAGTCAAAGCCACATTCAACTTCCGATCTATCTGAGCATCGCCCTCAACTAATATATTAGATAAGAAATCCAATTGATATGGTGCATTAACGCAAAAAGAATATATTATAATATCCCGTTCACTACCCTGAAACCGTTCTACAGTATCAACTAAAACAGCAGACAAATCTTCTTGTCCATACTGTTCTAAATTACTCTTGATAAGAGCTATCTGAGAGCGATAAGGCGTAATAATTCCCAAGGTTTTATTTGCATCAAAACTATCGTGAAGTTGTTCATAAACTTGATGTGCAATATGAGCAACAATAGCAGCTTCAGAGTGATTTATCTTATATGATTCTGGACAATCTTCATAATCAGCCTCAATAAAAGTGACTCTACCCTCTAAATCTTGCACCTCTTCTTTTGGACGTATAGAAAGTCGAACAATAGGTCTAACTATCTCTTTTTGATGAGGGAGATTCAAGCAAGTTAAACGATCTTGATAAAAGTAATGATTTGTAAATTCAGCTATTTCTGGATGCATTCTGCCTTGACTAGTCAACCAATCTATACTCTTTGGAGCATTCAATCGATAAAGACGTTCAAAAAGAGCATCACGCATATTAAATATTTGTAGTTTGTTTAGCGATGGATCTTTAATAGCAGACGTTTCTTCTTTCTGCTGAACAACAGCAGGCAGTTGCTTGTGATCTCCTATCAATACAAACTTACCTATTCCATTTTCTCCTTTAGGTGTTTTAGCAGATAATAGTCCTAATAATTGGGGTTCTAGTATCTGAGAAGCCTCATCTACAATTGCTACATCAAATCTTTTTAATTTGAATATTTCGGGCTTCCCACTCAAACTAGCTACTGTAGAGACAAAAACTCTACATCCATAGATTTTATTTCGTACAGCTGTGCGATTATTACAATCTTCTAATACAGTTTCGAGCAAATGTCCTCTATAAGATCCTTCACAAGATAATTCACTGCCAATACGAATATAATGAATGGAAGGCTCAATACGAGAGAGTGCCTTACATATTTCATTTACAGCTTGATTTGTATAGGCCAATAATAATATCGTTTGTTCTTTTTCATAGAAAGCCTCTACCATACTACGCAAAGCAAATGAGGTTTTACCAGTACCTGGAGGACCTACCAGCAAGAAATAATCTTGTGCTGCCAATGCCTTTTTGACAATTCGATCTAGATCATTTTTAGCTTTCTCTACTTCTGTATCATAATTAGGGAGGAAGTGGGGTGTTCTTTGACCTAAAAGAAGTTCTCTTCTCTCTTTATTAGCCGAAAGAAAAGCATCCAACCCTAAATACATATTTCTGAAAGTCGTATCCATGCTATCGGGTTCGATCGCATAATACGATTGTTGAGGTAGCACATTTAAGTTTTGTTGAGCTGCTCTTAAGCGAATACAAATTGTAGTTTCAGATAAGTATTCCAAATTTCCTTTAAACACAAGTTTGTTGGTAACATCATCTGTTCCCCTATTACGCTCATACAAAACCACAGCATCACCTTCTCTAAAGTTAGGTAAAGCATAACTTCCACTCTCATTGAGTTCTTCTCTGCTTAGTAAAATATGAGGCTTATGTAAATCGGCTGCTCTGTTCTCTTTTATTTTTAAATTAAAGACAATGGATCCTTCTTCACACTTTTCTTGAAAAGAAGCATTCCACAAACTTGCAGCTCCTCTTTTTCCCTCATAGGCCATATCGCCCGATTTTGAGGTATAGAGCTCTTTGGTTATGAAGTTATAAGTAGCATAAAAATACGCTCTTTCTTCTTTTGTTAAATTCAACAAATTAAGACGAAGAGCATCTATATTGGGTGCTAAGTATTTCTCCCAAAACTTGCCAGTCAAACCTTTTAAATTTAAGTTGTCTGGACAGATCTGCTGCAATACTTTTTCGGTATATTCTAGTGAATTTTCCGATTGAACTTTATATTCTGTTGCTACTATTTGATTACGCACATGAATTGCTTGGCGGATTAATCTCCAAGAAGTTCGTGCAGGGTATAGCAACGGATAACGTGTATATAAAAGGTAGGCGCGGACATCTCTTTTATCCTGATTCATATTGTAATAAAGAACAGCTTGATAAAGTAACATCTGCACTCTATTATTAATATGTGGAACAATTTTACCAGGTAACGAATATTCATCAGCCTTCCCAGACTTCATCTCTATAAAAGAAGACATATCTCTCTGCATATAATCTAAACGCCCCTGTACTCCTAGAGACTCACAAATATAAGAGGGCTCTAACACAGCATCTTCTTTATTCAGTTTATATCCTTCCATTTCGAAGGTTTTATTCACTACTTCACCAATATTCTGAAAATGCATCTGACAGTCTTGAAAAAACTGTATCTCTGTTTTACGGTCGTCCAAATCAGGGCAAGAAGCTAACTCTATAGCATATTTCTTAAAGACTTTCTTCATGCTCTCCTTATAATTGAGCTCATCACCTAAGTAAATCCATTCATCAAGAAAATGGTTGGCAATGCTACCCAGCAGCAAAGGACGAGGATTATCAATAGATTGAAGGCGAGAAAGAATATAATTTAAAGGATGACTGCCATAGGGACGGAAGCATTCTGCCAAAGCACTAATATCAATTAAATAATCGGGCTCAAGCACAAACATCCTGGGCGTTAAAATTCCATCTTTATCTATATTTATATCAAGAAGATTGAGCTGAGCATGAGGCCAAAGAATATTGTGAATATCTTCAAACTCATCATTCACTTCAGCCACGTTATATCGTACTTTTAGTAATTCTGGAGTAACACAGTCTACCGCAAGAACATACAAATAATCTTCATCAGCATATTGATAACAAACTCTCATTTGCCTCATTGACTCCTCACCCAAATTGGTTACATGATAAGTAGCATCTTGTTTAGGAAGTGCTTGATAAAGCTCATTGGGAATATCTATTCCATAAAGTTTACGAATAAAAAAAGAGATTGTTTTTAAATCTCTTAAGAATAGATTGGACTGAGGTTCATCTTCATCATTCAACAGAGCATTAGAAGTTAATCGAAAACTATGCAGCCTCTGTTGTTCTGAATACGACAAATTAAACTTGTCTGAAATATAACTTATTCGAGCAGAAAGATCGGTGGCTTGAAGATCAACCGAACTCATTTCTGCTTTACATATTCTTTCTAATAAGCTTCTTAACTGTTTATATTTAAATACTAGTGAAGATTCTTTATTTGTTATAATATTCCAAAGAGTATCATAATAACACTTTGCATCATTTTCCATATATATCCCTCAACCGAAATAATCATCCTTTATTTCTTCAACTGATTTTCATAATCAGTAATGAAGCCGTGTGCCATCCATTTTGCCAATGCTTGGCGATTTGAGCTAACTACAAAACGTTGCTGATCAAAGCTATTTTGGATATTACCCAACTCTACAAATAGGGCTATAGGGCTAGTATTTTTAAGCACATACAAGTTTCGTGTACTAACTGTGCCCGAGAAACCTCTATTAGGTTGGTGAATATCATATTTTGAAGAGAAATTAGCTTTCATTGTTTCTGCTAACTCTAAGCCTTTAGCATTTGCTCCATAGTGATAAAAGAAGACATCAACACGCTTTTTCTGACTTCTACTATCTAGGTGCAGAAAGATAGCTCTACAATATTTGTACTTCTTTTTATCTTGCTCGTATAATTTATTAATTTTATCTGTTCGTTGTTTTAAACGACTTAATTGATCTAAGGGAATTTTATCTCCCATACAAGTTTCACGCTTGCTATTGGATAGAATTCTATCATCACGAATACCATCTTTCGCATCTTGAATGATAATATGAACTTTTGCACCTTGTATCATCAAGTTACGAGCTAAGCGAAGAGCTATATCGTAAGCATATTCATCTTCATGCAAATGGTGTCTACCCATTTTCCCTATAGCACCAGGATCAGGACCGCCATGACCACTTACTACATAAAAACAAGCATCTTTTAGTCGATCTGATTCTATTTTAAAGGTTTGCTTTCCAGCTCCAAAAAGAGGTTCTGTAATGGTTTTTCCTACTCGTGAAGAAGATTGAGCTGGTGCACTTTTAATTGCTACATCAGTTGTATCTGTAACATCAGTACTCACCACATCATCATTTGAAGTCTGTTCATTAATACTGTCTTTAGGGGGTATTATATAGTAAAAACCTAGTTTCAGAGAGTTATCCTTACCTAATCTTTTTTTATTTAATTCTACAAAAGCTTTATAATAATCTAAGCTACGCTTATTTCGCAAAAGGAATTCATAGACACCCTCACCAGCTTTGGGTTGGGACTTAATAACTTTTTGATCTTGTGCTTGTACAGTTCCACAAACCAAAGGTGTAGATAATATAAAGATACAAATAGCCCGAAACACCCAGGTAATAAGCATTTTTTTCATTATGTTACTATTTCTTAAATATTTGTCGTCCTGTCAAAAGTACATTAAATTTTCTATTTTTGTAAATAAAGCATATCAAATCAATCCTTATTTATTATACTTTAATAACTGAAAAAATGAAAACAGAAACAAAACGTTCAACAATTTGTGTTCAAGGTGGATGGCAGCCTAAAAAAGGAGAACCTAGAGTACTCCCCATCTATCAAAGTACAACTTTTAAGTATGAAACGAGTGACCAAATGGGACGTTTGTTCGACCTAAAAGATTCTGGATATTTTTATACCCGATTACAAAATCCCACAACAGATGCGGTTGCTGCAAAAATTGCTGCTCTAGAGGGTGGTATTGGTGGTATGCTTACATCGAGTGGACAGGCAGCTAACTTCTTTGCCATTTTCAATATTTGCCAAGCAGGAGATCATTTTGTGTCTTCATCTGCTATTTACGGAGGTACTTACAACCTATTTGGCGTGACAATGAAGAAACTAGGTATTGATGTTACCTTCATCAACCCAAACGATAGTGAAGAAGAAATAAAGAAAGCTTTTCGTCCTAACACTAAAGCCTTATTTGGGGAAACAGTATCCAATCCTACTTTAGAGGTTTTAGATATAGAAAAATTTGCCAAGATAGCCCATGAGAAAGGCGTACCCTTAATTATAGATAACACCTTCCCTACTCCCATAAATTGTAGACCCTTTGAATGGGGTGCAGATATAGTAGTACATTCTACCACTAAATATATGGATGGTCATGCTTCTGCCATAGGAGGTTGTATTGTAGATAGCGGAAACTTTGATTGGGCAGCACATGGCGAAAAATTCCCTGGATTATGTACTCCTGACGAATCTTATCATGGACTAACCTATACAGAGTCTTTTGGTAAAATGGCATATTTAACTAAAGCGACAGTGCAGTTAATGCGTGATTTAGGTAGTACACAAAGCCCACAAAATGCTTTTTTACTCAACATTGGCTTAGAAACACTACACTTAAGAATGCCTCAACATTGTAAAAATGCACTTCTAGTGTCTCAATATCTTGAGAAAAATGATAAAGTAGCATGGGTTAATTATTGTGACTTGCCTACTAGCCCTTATTACCAACTTGCTAAGAAATATATGCCTAATGGATCTTGTGGTGTCATTTCTTTTGGTTTAAAAGGTGGTAGAGAAGAATCTATCAAATTTATGGACTCATTAAAATTGGCTGCTATAGTAACACACGTAGCAGATGCTAGAACATGTGTATTACACCCTGCGAGTCATACACACAGGCAACTATCTGATGAACAGCTGATGGAGGCTGGCATACGTCCAGACCTTATTCGTTTTTCGGTAGGCATAGAAGATGCAGATGATATAATTGCTGATATAAAACAAGCTTTAGCACAGGTAAAATAAAACTATCAAACTAATTTCAAAAGAGGTTTAGCTCAAAAACGCTAAGCCTCTTTTTTTATAGAAGAACCTTTATACAAGGGTATAAAGATTTAAAAACATCTCTTTTGTAATCTCAATCCAAAATCATTTTTAGCCCCTATAAACCTCACCTATAAAAACACTCTATTTTATCTTGACACCGACATGATGATTACATGTCGGTGTCAAAGCATTCTCATGTCGGTGTCAGAACATCTACTTAATCCTGATGAAACACCCCTGAAACAATGTATTTTTAATTGACTCTCTTACTTGAAATAAAGATTTATCAAGAACTCATATTTATAGTTTTTTCATACTTAATTTCTTCAATAAAAGGTAAGATATAGAATCACCAACAATGCTTTAGTAAGTCATTCGTGGGTTTTAGACAAAGCAGATTGACTTATTTTTTTCAAAAGACATAGATATTCATAAGTATCTTAAAATAGTATCGTTTCAATTCATATATGTTAACAAGCTTTCAGACTATTCAAGCAACATACACGGTTATTAATATGTATATTTGTTAGAATCAATATTAAAAACTAATAACATATCCTGAATCAATGAAAATCACAAAGGAAGCGGCTCTTCGGTATCACTCTGAAGGAAAGCCTGGGAAGATAGAAGTGGTTCCAACAAAACCCTATCGCACTCAAACAGATTTATCTCTTGCATACTCACCTGGTGTAGCAGAACCTTGTCTGTCTATACAAGAGAATCCACTTGATGCTTACAAATATACAGCAAAAGGGAACCTTGTAGCAGTTATTTCAAATGGTACTGCAGTATTAGGTCTAGGAGATATTGGCGCATTGAGCGGGAAACCTGTTATGGAAGGAAAAGGTCTGCTCTTCAAGATTTATGCAGGCATTGATGTTTTTGACATAGAATTGGATGAAAAAGATCCAGACAAGTTTGTCGAAGCAGTAAAAGCCATTGCTCCTACTTTTGGAGGTATTAATCTAGAAGATATTAAAGCACCCGAATGTTTTGAAATCGAAAGAAGACTTAAAGAGGAATTGGACATTCCTGTTATGCACGATGATCAACATGGAACAGCAATTATATCTGCTGCGGGGTTAATCAATGCACTTGAGGTTGCTGAAAAGAAAATAGACAAAGTTAAAATTGTAGTAAATGGGGCTGGTGCATCAGCTATCTCATGTACTAGACTATATATGATGTTGGGAGCTAAGAAAGAAAACATCACTATGCTAGATAGTAAAGGAGTCATTTACAAAGGTCGTACAGATCTAAATGAGCAAAAACAAGAGTTTGCTAATGAAAATACCAAAGCACGTACACTTTCTGAAGCTATTAAAGGTGCTGATGTATTTGTAGGTTTATCAAGAGGCAATATTCTTTCAAAAGACATGGTTAGGAGTATGGCTGCCAAACCAATCGTTTTTGCACTAGCCAACCCTGTACCAGAAATCTCTTATGAGGATGCAATGGATGCACGCCCTGATGTATTAATGGCAACAGGAAGAAGTGATTATCCTAATCAGATCAACAATGTGATTGGGTTCCCTTACATCTTCCGTGGAGCTCTAGATACACGTGCAACATCAATTAATGAAGAAATGAAGGTTGCTGCTGTACATGCGATTGCAAATCTAGCTAAACAGCCAGTACCCGAACTAGTAAATAAGACATATAGTGTAAACAACTTAAGCTTTGGTCCGAATTACTTTATACCAAAACCTGTAGATCAACGTCTGATTACAGAGGTTTCTACTGCTGTAGCTAAAGCAGCTATGGAAACTGGTGTAGCACAAGTTGAAATAAAAGACTGGGAAGTATATCAAGATAAGCTACGAGAATTAATGGGTTATGAAAGTAAGTTAACTCGTCAATTCTACGAAACAGCTCGCCGTGATCCTCAACGTGTCGTTTTTGCAGAAGGTGGACACCCTAATATGCTTAAAGCAGCTATCGAAGCTAAAGAAGAAGGAATCTGCTACCCTATTTTACTAGGTAATACAGATCACATCACACGCCTTGCACACAACTTGGATCTTTCTCTTGATGGTGTAGAATTAATTAATCTACGCAATGAAAAGGAAACACTAAGACGCGAAAAATTCGCCAAACTATTGGCAGAGAAACGTGCACGTGAAGGTATGACTGTTGATGAAGCTAATGACAGAATGTTCGATCGCAACTACTTTGGTATGATGATGGTTGAAACAGGTGAAGCAGATGCATTCATTACGGGAGTTTATTCTAAATATAGTGACACAATCAAAGTTGCAAAAGAAGTGATTGGTATTCGTGAAGGTTTTGAACACTTCGGTACTCTTCATATTTTAAACAGCAAAAAAGGTCCTTATTTCCTAGCAGACACCTTAATTAACCGTTTACCTGGTACAGATAGTCTTATAGACATTGCTCTATTAACAGAGAATACTGTCAAAACATTTAATTATGAACCAGTAATGGCTATGATTAGCTTCTCCAACTTTGGTGCAGATACGGGAGGTAGCCCAGAACAAGTACATAATGCCATCTCTCATCTTCATAAATATCACCCAGAAGTATTAATTGATGGCGAAATGCAAATCAATTTTGCACTGAACAAAGATCTAAGAGATAAAAAATATCCATTTAATAAACTAAAAGGTAAAGAAGTTAATACATTTGTATTCCCTAACTTGAGTTCGGCAAACTCTGCATACCAATTATTACAAGGAATGACAGATGCTGAATTGATAGGTCCTATACAGATGGGGTTGAATAAACCTATTCACTTTACCGACTTAGAAAGTTCTGTTAGAGACATTGTTAACACAACAGCTATTGCAGTAATTGATGCAATGATTGAAAAAAATAAAAAATGATACCTAAACGTCGAAAGCCTTTATCCAATTTTCAGATAGTATGCATCATTCTAATGTGGGCTATACTTATGACTATTATTATATCAGGAACACCTACACTAGATGGTCCTGTTATTCTATCACTTATTATTGCTACTTTATTGGTGTTTATACCTGTTTATAAAGCATTAAGTAGAAGGAATAAATGAACGTTTACCCTTACTTATCTGATCAATAGAGTAAGTAGGTGATTCGGATAAAGTCATCATCGCATTTATCATTTTGAAATGATTAAAAGAGGTTAAGTTACACTGAGTAATCTTAGCCTCTTTTATTTTATGTGTATCTAAAAGAATTTGTCTTTGTGTTCCTTTGAGTAAGTAAGTTTCTGGAGTAAACCACTCCCCATCTTTCTCAAAAATAAGATTAGAATAAGTAGTATCTGTTATTGATCCATTTTGAGTAATAATGATTTCTACGTCTTGTTCTTTTTTCAAAGAATCGAGTGCTGCCCTATCTTCTCTTTTAAAACAATAATTTAAGTGAGTAGCCTCAACCAATTCAAAACGCTTCCATACTTTGGGTTGATAAGGCGCTAAATCAACTTGTAAAAAGCGATCCTTACTATATAAGATACGAACTTTATAATAGCCTTGTTGAGGTGTTTTATGAGTTGCTAATAAAGTATCAAGCAATAAAAAGGGCTTCCCACCATGCTCCAACAGTGTATTATTTAATCGATTTTGATGATATCGAAGGTTCAAAAAACGCCCATTTCTGAGAGCGATAGACTCAATCCAACGGCACATAAATTTTATCTTTTATTTCTTCATACTCACTTTTGGCTATACTATCAGACGTTACACCACCACCGCTTTTATAAAAGAACTGATCATTCTCTTTTTCGATTAAACGTATTAACACGCAACTATCTAAAGTTTTACCATCAAATATTCCACATACACCTGTATAATAACTACGCGTATAACCTTCTACTTCTGTAATAATCTCTAAGGCTTCTTTCTTTGGAGTCCCAACGATAGAACCTGCGGGGGTAAGTTTATCAAATAGCTTACCATAGGCTGTTCTATATTCATCCTTTAACATGCCAGAGACCTCAGAACTGACTTGGAGTAAGTTTTTGTCATTCGTATGAAGTCTATCAATATATCTAAAGCGAGGAATTGACACGTTATTAGCCACTTCTGAAAGCTCCCTTTTCAGTAAATGAGCAGTAGCGGTGTGTTCTCTTATTTCCTTTGGACTATTCAGTATAAGTTCTTCTGCATTCGGAATATTTGCATCTATAGTACCCTTCATAGGGTAAGTAGAAATCACACCCTTCTCATCAATTCGAACAAATATTTCGGGGGTACAACACACAAACTTATCTTTCAACATCACTTTATATTTTGCATGGGCTGCCCTAAATATATTTTCGAATGAAGTATGCAAATGAACAGGAGTAGGCGTAGTAAGGTTGATAACATCTACATTTTTCTTTACAAAAAGAGCTTGTGCCTGATCAAATTTGGCTAGATAAGAATCGAAGCTATAAGGCTTTTTTTCTAGAATCAAGTCCGACTTTGCAACGATATACTTATCTCCATTAGAGCAGTTGGAATAGTGAGGGAATTCGTATTTTATTTCAGACTCATTACTCTTTAAATCAGATAATTGTTTCAGTATAGGCTTTTGTTTTTCAAAGTCTATTATAAATAAATAAGGGATATTTTGAGCTGTCCACTCATCCATTTGTTTATAAAAGGAATTTAATTTCATGTTTTATAGTTTTTGCCTTATATTACAAATATAATTGTTCTAAATCGAAGAGCTGAATAATTCTGATTTTTTACTTAATTTTGTTTCAGTTCCCCTTATGAAGTCAAACTATTCTATTTATATCTTATGAAGAAAACAACGTTATTATTATTAACAGGAGCTATGATTAGTTCATGCAGTACAAAACAGAATAAGTCTATTACTTATCCTGAAACGAAAAAAGTAGACACGGTAGATGTTTATTTTGGCACAGAAGTAGCCGACCCTTATCGATGGTTGGAAGATGATCGCTCAGCTGAAACAGCAGCTTGGGTAGAAGCTCAAAACAAAGTAACTAATGCTTACTTACAGCAGATCCCATTTAGACAAGCTCTGTTAAAGAGACTGACAGATCTTACCAACTATGAAAAAATGAGTGCACCATTTAAAAAATATGGTCAATACTATTTTTACAAGAATGATGGTTTGCAAAACCAAAGTGTACTCTATACACAAAAAACATTGGAAGACACTCCAGAGGTATTTTTAGACCCTAATAAGCTATCAGATGATGGAACTGTAGCATTAAAAGGCTTAAGTTTCTCCAAAGATGGCAAATACGCTGCATACACCATTTCGAGAAGCGGCTCAGACTGGACAGAAATTTATGTAATGGACGCAGCAACCAAACAACCGCTACAAGATCATATCGTATGGGCTAAGTTTACAGGTGCATCTTGGTGTGGTGACGGTTTTTATTATAGTGCTTATGATGCTCCTAAAGAGGGATCAGAGTTCTCTAGTAAAAATGAAAATCATAAGATTTATTACCACAAATTGGGTACTCCTCAAGCAGATGATAAGTTAGTCTATGAGAATAAAGAGCACCCACTCCGTTTTTATTCAGCTAGTGTTAGCGAAGATGAAACGATCTTATTTATTTATGAATCTGGAGAAGGCAGAGGTAATGCTTTATTTATGAAAGACCTTAAAAAAGCAAACAGCCCTATTGTTTCTTTGGCTACAGATTTTGATTATACTTACTCCCCCCTTGATGTTATTGGAGATAAGATTTACATCTTAACAAATTTCCAAGCTCCAAACTACCGTATTATGGTAGCAGATACAAACAATCCGCAAATAGGACAATGGACCGAATTGATTCCCAATCAAGAATCGGTTATTGCAGATGCTCAGTTTATAGATAATAAACTATTTATCACTTACGATAAAGATGCATCTAGCCACCCATTTATTTATAGTTTAGATGGCAAATTAATTCAAGAAGTACAATTACCATCGGTAGGTAGTGTAGGTTTTACGGGTGATAAAGAGGAGAAAGAATGCTTTATGGTGTTTACATCATTTACAACTCCTACTTCTATTTACAAATACAATATTGACGCAAACTCTTATGAGCTTTACAGAGCTCCTAAAGTGGATTTCAACCCAGATGAATATGAAAGTTATCAGGTCTTCTTCCAGAGCAAAGATGGAACTAAGATTCCGATGTTCCTAACTCATAAGAAAGGTCTAGTTAAAGATGGTTCTAACCCCGTATATCTCTACGGATATGGTGGTTTCAATATTAGTTTAAATCCAGGATTCTCTGCTGCAAGAATACCATTCCTAGAAAACGGTGGTATTTATGCACAAGTTACTCTTCGTGGTGGAGGTGAGTATGGAGAAGATTGGCACATTGCAGGAACTAAGATGAATAAACAAAATGTTTTTGATGACTTCATTGGTGCTGCAGAATATCTAATTCAAGACAAATATACTTCAGCTAAAAAAATAGCTATAGTAGGTGGTTCGAATGGCGGATTGCTTGTTGGAGCATGTATGACTCAACGTCCAGAGTTATTTGGAGCGGCAGTACCTCAAGTTGGGGTAATGGATATGTTACGCTACCACAAATTCACTATTGGCTGGAATTGGGCAAGTGATTATGGAACAAGTGAAGATAGCAAAGAAATGTTTGAGTACTTATACAATTACTCTCCACTTCACAGTTTAAAGCCAAATACCACTTATCCTCCAACACTAGTTACAACTGCTGATCATGATGATAGAGTTGTTCCTGCTCACTCATTTAAGTTTGCTGCACGCTTACAAGAATGTAGCGACGGAACCAATCCTACAGTTATAAGAATTGACAGTAAAGCAGGACACGGAGCAGGTAAACCTATAGGCAAAGTCCTAGAGGAACAAGCAGACACGTATGGTTTCATTATGTATAACCTTGGAATGAACCCCAAATTTAATTAACATATTAATTATCAAATAGAAGCAGACTCCTCATTATGTAAGGAGTCTGCTTTATTTTTAAAACATTTTTAGTCAAACATTCATTGACAAATCCATATATAATTCTATATATTTGTATATAAGAGTTTATTTCAGCTCTAAATAACAAATAACCTCACTAAAAATTTAACTATGAATATTGATCAAATTGTAGCTGATTTAGCTGCTAAACACCCTGGAGAACCAGAGTATCATCAAGCAGTAAAAGAAGTTCTTCTATCCATTAAAGATGTTTACAATGAACATCCTGAATTTGGAAAAGCCAAAATCATAGAACGCTTAGTAGAACCCGATCGTATCTTCACTTTTAAAGTTACTTGGGTTGATGACAAAGGTACTCCTCAAGTAAACTTAGGTTATAGAGTTCAATTTAATAACGCTATCGGCCCATATAAAGGAGGTATTCGCTTCCACCCATCTGTAAACCTTTCTATTCTTAAATTCTTAGGATTTGAGCAAACCTTCAAAAATGCTTTAACAACACTACCTATGGGTGGTGGTAAAGGTGGTTCTGATTTTTCACCAAAAGGGAAAAGTGATGCCGAAATCATGCGTTTCTGTCAAGCTTATATCTTAGAATTATGGAAATATTTAGGTCCAGACACCGATGTTCCAGCAGGAGATATAGGGGTTGGAGGTAGAGAGGTAGGCTATATGTATGGTATGTACAAAAAACTAACCAACGAATGCACAGGAACTTTTACAGGAAAAGGTCTATCCTTTGGAGGATCTGTAATTCGTCCAGAAGCCACAGGATTTGGAGCTCTTTATTTTGTAAATGAAATGCTCCAGACTAAAGGCCAAGATATTCAAGGAAAGACAGTTGCTATTTCAGGTTTTGGAAATGTAGCATGGGGAGCTGTAACAAAAGCCACAGAACTAGGAGCCAAGGTAGTTACTATATCTGGTCCTGATGGATATATACTAGATCCAGAAGGAATTTCAGGTGAAAAGATAGACTATATGCTAGAACTAAGATCATCAGGAAACGATGTAGTTGCGCCTTATGCTAAAAAATATCATTCAGCCACATTCTTCCCTGGCAAAAAACCTTGGGAAGTCAAAGTAGATATAGCAATGCCTTGTGCTACACAAAATGAATTAAGTGGAGAAGATGCTCAAAAGCTCATCAATAATAAGGTAGGATGTGTAGCCGAGGTATCTAACATGGGTTGTACACCAGAAGCAATTGATTTATTTATAGAAAATAATATTACCTTTGCACCAGGAAAAGCTGTAAATGCAGGCGGTGTAGCTACTTCAGGACTAGAAATGTCTCAAAATGCACTTCACCTTCCATGGACAGCAGCCGAAGTTGACCAAAAACTTCACCAAATAATGCATGGCATTCATAGTCAATGTGTGCAGTATGGTAAAGAAGAATCTGGTTACTTGAATTATGTAAAAGGTGCTAATATTGCAGGCTTCATGAAAGTGGCAGATGCTATGTTAGGCCAAGGTATAATTTAATAGAGAATAATGGGTAAGAAAATAATACTTCTTATTTGTGTAATATTTAGCACTACTTGTCTTTTCGCTCAAGAAGAGGTGGGTAGTGCTTCTTTTTATAACAACCGATTCCATGGAAATAAAACAGCAAGTGGAGAGCGATATAATAAGAACTTATTAACTTGTGCACATCCCTCCTATCCATTTGGAACAAAACTAAAAATAACTAACCAACACAACGGAAAAGAAGTCTATGTCAAAGTAAATGACAGAGGTCCATTCAAATCTAAGAGAATCATTGATTTATCTTATTTGGCTGCAAAAGAGTTAGATATTATAAGAAGAGGAATAGCCTCTGTAAAAGTAGAAGTAATAAGAGACTTTTCTGATAAAAAACCTCCTATCACTCCAAAACTAAATTTTAGCTGGGCTAATATTTATCGACTAACCTTTCGGATTCCTGATAAGTTAGTGAGGTAATAATTATCCCCTATATTCATAGATTCCACTCCAACAGAGTAAACACTTTCTCCATATTTAAAGAATAACTCTCCCTTATAAGGAGGCTCACTCTGTCTATAAGGAATAACATAATCTAAGTATATTACTTTATTCCACTCAATACCAAGCATTGCAGCTTCTCGCTTAGTATTGTATATGGATTTATATAAGTATTGTGGTCGTTCTGATTGTTCATCTTCTATTAGTGAATAAAGACTATTCTTTGTCTTTTCTCCTTTTACAGTTTCAGATAAGCATTTATTGATATCATTAGTCGTTGCAAAAAAACCAACAAGTTCTTTTGCCTCTAGTTGGTTTATTTGCTCAAGGACTTCAAAAGAGAAATGTCCAATACCTTCTAAGCTACCTACGCTCTTTCCTGAAGAAGAACATGATACAAGATTGAATGAGAGTCCTAAAGCTAGGACTAAATAAAATAGCTTTCTATACATAGTTTTATTTTAACATAATTAATCTAGTCAAAGATAAATATCCTATCAGGCTATAGCAAATAAAAAAGAACTAAGGTTCTAAACTATTACCTAAAATACAGATTAAGGATGTAAAAAAAGGCAGTTGCAACTGCCTTTTTTGTGTTTATTTCATAAACTCTGATTGAATCGTTAGTCCTTTTGATTTCGCTTTATCCATTAAAAAATTAAATGCTGCATCATATTCATTGGGAATAACTCCATCGAGAATAGCATCTTTAATAGCAGTCTTCAATGAACCCACTTCTTTCGAAGGAGGTAAATTAAACATCTCCATTATCTCTTCCCCACTGATTGGTGGTTGGAAATTACGAACTCTATCTTTTTCTTCTATTGACTTAAGTTTCCGACGAACTAAAGCAAAATTATTTAAGAATCTCTGCTTGCGTTCTAAGTTTTTAGAAGTAATATCAGCTTCACAAAGTGTCATTAAATCATCTATATCGTCTCCTGCTTCAAAGAGCAAACGACGAACAGCAGAATCTGTTACTTCATCATCGGCTATAACGATAGGACGCATATGCAAACGCACTAACTTTTGAACATACTTCATCTTTTCATTCATAGGTAATTTCATCTTCCTAAATATTTTAGGAATCATCTTCTCCCCTATAAAATTATGATTGTGAAATGTCCAACCTGCTTTGGGATCCCATCGCTTAGTTGCAGGCTTTGCAATATCATGCAATAAAGCGGCCCACCTTAACCACAAGTTATCTATAGCTTGACAGATGTTATCTAAGACTTGTAAGGTATGATAGAAATTATCTTTATGCCCGCGTCCATTTACGGTCTCAACTCCTTGCAAGGCCAAAAGCTCTGGAAATATTAAAGCCAACAAACCTGAACGATCCAAATCAACAAAACCCTTGGAGGGTACTGGTGAAAGGATTATCTTATTCAACTCATCGGCAATACGTTCTTTTGAGATAATTTCAATACGCTCATGATTACGAGCCAAAGAGTCAAAAGTATCATCCTCTATATAGAAATTCAATTGGGTAGCAAAACGGATGCAACGCATCATACGCAATGGATCATCACTAAAGGTGATATCTGGATCAAGTGGAGTACGTATCGTTTTCTCCTCCAAATCTTTCATTCCATTAAAGGGATCAATTAGCTCACCAAAACGCTCCTGATTTAGACATACTGCCATGGCATTGATCGTAAAGTCTCTACGATTCTGATCATCTTCTAAAGTTCCATCTTCCACAATTGGTTTTCGGGAGTCTCTTTGATAAGATTCTTTTCGAGCTCCTACAAACTCTACTTCCAAGTTTTTATACTTTACTTGTGCCGTTCCAAAGTTTTTAAAGACAGATAAATTGGCTCCTCTTCCTAGCTTGCGAGTTAAAGCCTCGGCTATTTTAATTCCACTCCCAACAACAACAACATCAATATCTGTTGATGGACGGTCTAGAAATATATCGCGCACATATCCTCCTACTACATAACATTCTAAATTTAGTTCGTCAGCAGTTTGGGATATTTGATGAAATATTGGACTATCAAATTTTTTCTTCAATTCATCACTTGTCAACTCTTTCATCTTTCTCATTTTAAGTTTCAGCTTGCAAAGGTACAAAAAACTGATATTATTTGTATTTTTGCTTATACAATAAATACTTTTGACCTATGCGTAAAACAATTATTCTTCTTTTTTCAGTTATTTTATTTAGTGCTTGCGGACCTTCTGAGGATAATAAAGCACAAAAATATCTTGATGCAGCTCATTTATCTTTCCAAGAAGGTAACTATACTAAAGCAAAGCTCCAGATTGATAGCATAAAAACTCTTTACCCGAAAGCTTTTAAATCCAGAAAAGCTGGAAACAGATTTATACTACAAATAGAACAAGAAGAACAGTTAAGAGGTTTAACTTATTTAGATAGTTTAGAAACTAGTAAAAAAGAGGAGTTTGAAGCAATTAAAAAGAACTACAAACTTGAAAAAGATGAAAAGTACCAAGAAATAGGACATTACATCATACCCGAGCAAGTCATAGAAAAGAATTTAAATCGTTCATTCCTCCGTTTTCAAGTGAATGAAAAGGGTGTTATGAGCATGACTTCTATTTACTCGGGCAAAGGCGCTATTCATCATCATACAGTCAAAGTGAGCGCTCCTGATGGTAGTTTTTCTGAGACACCCATGTCTAATGATACCTTTGTAACTGAAAATCTAGGTATTACATCCGAAAAATCAGATTTTAAAATGGGACAAGATGATGGATTGATCAACTTCATCATTCTAAATAAAGATAAAAGCTTAAAAGTGACATTCATTGGAGATCGCTCTTATAACTTTACTCTTCATAAAACAGATATAAAAGCAGCTGTTGAAGTAGAAAAGTTAGCAAGAATTCTTCACACTATCACTGAAATTGATAAAGCAAGAGAAGAAGCTAATCTTAAATTGAAATTTGTTAAGATGAGAATGGAGAAAAATGACTCCATAGACAATCTTGAAAAATAATCTATCTCGAAGAAAAAGGAAGAGGATATACTCTGTTTTATCAACAAAAGTATATCCTCTTTTTTATATTCTTACTTCACTCTTCGATTGAGTTGATTATTTGCCTTACTTGTTTTTGATTTTCCGACACGCTTACCTGTCGATTTCTTTTTTTGAGATTGAACTTTTCTAGGCTGTTCTACTTTTTTCTTGAATCTTCCCATAATCAATCTCCTTCATAAAATTCACCCAAATACCACCTAGTGATAAAGTCCCAATTATCTTGCAACAACTGATGTCCTTTATCAAATGGAAGAGCAGCTTCTTTTAGATAACCTTGACTTATACCATACTTTAGCAAATCGAAAGGGCAACTTCCTTGTTCACAAAACAACACATAACTTTCCTCTTGAGCTTTATCGGCATCATACAAAGGATTTTGGTCTGCTTTGAAATAGAGGGCAGCTTCTGGAGCTAATAATATTCCTTTAGAGTTTGCATAAAGAATAAAGTTTTTGTGAGGTTTCATCTCGGGCATTAAAGATTCTTCTTTATCCTCCCACTTTAAAATATCAACAAAAAAACGAGCTAAATCATCATAACTAGCAAAGAATTGAAGAGGATATCCCTTAGTAAACTCTAATAGCTTTTTAGCGCTTGCTGATGTACAATGTTCTGCAGTAATCAAAGGCATTGCTTTTGCATTTCTCTGAAGCAACTCCATATCCATTATCCAGTCAGCTGATTCAGCCTCAGTAACAGGAGCATCTTCAAAAGCTTCATCCAATAAATTGAATATTGAGCTAGATAATTGTTCTAACTCCTTATCGAGAGGGTTCATCAAAATATAGTCATCTCCTATCTCATCTTGAGGACAAGACAAAAAAGACCAGATTACAAATTGAATGTCTTCTCGGTTAATTTCGCTATCGAAATACTCATCTTTCTTGATGTTATAGAAAGGCAATTTCTTTTGGTAAAGTTCTTCTATTCGATTTCTAAAGCGCATCCATCCTCCTCCCTCTGATACTGCATCTTCAAAATACACAGTCAACAGCAAAGCTAAGTCTTTATATTCTTCAAATGTAAATTCTTGAAGAATAGAACTTTCTTTTAAAAGAGGAATTAAGTTTTGAGCAAACTCTAAATACCACTGATCATCAGCAGAAGATTGCTGGTAAGTATGCAAAGACAACCAATCTTGCATATATATCTTTTCTGATTTATTATTCATAAATTAATTTAATCCAACAGACTATTTATAATCTCTTAAGAGCTAGTTTTACCACCTCTTCAATGGTGTGATTTGGGTTTTCTTTAAAAATAGCGTGAACCACTTTACGAGTAGGAGCTGGAGCAAAGCCTAACATGGTCAGAGCAGAAATAGACTCATTATAAATATCCATATCTGAAAGGGTAGACTCTCCTACAGTTACATGACCATTTTCAACTATAGCTGTTGATTTTATCTTATCTTTTAAATCAACAATAATACGCTCTGCCGTTTTTTTACCAATTCCTTTTACAGATTGTAAAAGTTTGGTGTTTTCAGTTCCAATGGCCTCCACCAACTCTACTGGGCTTAAAGCAGACAATATCATACGTGCTGTATTACCACCAATACCAGATACGGAATTTAATAGCAAGAACAACTCTCGTTCTTCTTTGTTTATAAAACCGAATAGTTGGTGTGCATCCTCACGAATAACTTCTTGTATGTATAGTTTACATTCTTTTTTCCCTTGTAATGCTGAATAAGTATTTAGTGATATACTTACACCATAACCTACTCCATTACAGTCGACAACAGCTTGAGCTGGGGTTAGTTCAGCCAACTCACCTTTTACATATTCAATCATAGAAACAGGACTTTAATTGGTCTTTAAAAAAGATAGTATCTCTCTCTATTTCTTTATGTTATTGACAAATTTTATCAAAACATTTGACCATAAAAAAGAATAATTTGATTAGTTTTGAAACAAAAATAGATAAAATCGAATCATAAAGCTAAATAATTTATGAAAAAAGTAAAAGCAGTAATTGTAGGATATGGTAACATAGGCAAGTATGTCTTACAAGCTCTTCAAACCGCACCTGATTTTGAAATAGTAGGTATCGTTCGTCGTTCTGGCGCAGAAGACCTACCTATCGAATTAACACCCTATCGAGTAGTAAAAAATATCAAAGAATTAGGAGTTGTAGATGTAGCTATTCTTTCTACACCAAGTCGTACCGTAGAAGCTTATGCTAAAGAGATTTTAGAACTAGGAATTAATACGGTAGATAGTTTTGACATTCATACGGGCATTAGTGATTTACGAAAAGAGCTTAATGCCATTGCACAAAAACACAATTCTGTCTCTATTATATCATGTGGATGGGATCCAGGCAGTGACTCTATTGTTCGTGCACTTCTACAAGCTATGGCTCCCAAAGGTCTAACTTATACCAATTTTGGTCCAGGAATGAGCATGGGGCATACTGTTGCCGTAAAAGCTGTAAAAGGAGTAAAAGACGCTTTGTCTATGACTATACCCACAGGTACAGGTATCCATAGAAGAATGGTTTATGTTGAACTTGAAGAAGGAGCCTCTTTTGCTAAAGTAGATAAAGACATTAAGGAAGATGACTACTTCGTTCATGATGAAACTCACGTCAAGGAAGTAGATTGTGTTGATTCTCTAAAAGACATGGGGCATGGTGTGCACCTTACTCGAAAGGGAGTATCAGGAACAACTCAAAATCAATTATTTGAATTTAGTATGACCATAAATAATCCTGCATTGACTGCACAAATATTAGTTGCTTCGGCTAGGGCTGCAACACGTCAACAACCTGGCGCATATACTATGATTGAAATTCCGGTGGTAGACTTATTACCTGGAAGCAGAGAAGAATGGATAGGTAAATTAGTATAAAATACTTTTTATTTGTGATAAAAGCTCACTCACTTTAAAATTCAAAACCAACTAATTATCTAATTTAGATACACACATCTCCATGAAATAATCCTAGCAGAAATGCATAGGTATTGGGGGGATATATCTTCTTAAGTAAAAGAATAAGCACACTTATTCGTAAATTATTTTACATACATTAATAAGATATCAATACTAGTTTAGAGAAATTAAATAGGGAATTTAACTCTATCACTTTAAAAGATTTTAAATATAAAACAGCTCTGATTGATCAATATTATCAGAGCTATTTTATTTATAATCAACACATCATATAATAAGTTTGTAAAATACAGAGTTTAGGTAATCTAAACATGTAAGCTATTTGACTCTTTAAAATAGGTCTAAAATACAAGAATCTATCAGGGTCGTCTAACAAATCAGTGTCAAACTTGTTTATTACATGAACAAGCATTTTTCTAACATATGGATATAACAATAACACATCAAGAAGTTTTATTTGCTTTTTTCTTAACTACCATCGCAGGTTTATCTACAGGTATTGGTAGTTTAATAGCCCTTATAGCAAAGAAAACAAACACAAATTTTTTAAGTATTTCACTCGGATTTTCTGCTGGTATAATGATTTATGTATCATTTATGGAAATGATGCCTGAAGCCTTGCAAAATCTAGGATCAATATATGGAGAAAAACAAGGTACATTATTTCTAATTATAGCCTTCTTTGCAGGTATTGCGATCATTAACTTGATTGACTTTATGATTCCACAGTCCATTAACCCTCACGAAGTTCAAGGAGTAGAAGATATGGACGACAAAACCTTGCAAATGAAAAGGACAGGTATTGTAGTGGCTCTATCTATTGCTATTCACAACTTTCCAGAGGGGATAGCAACTTTCACCTCAGCACTAACATCGCTAGATGTAGCTATACCCATTACCATTGCTATAGCCATTCATAATATTCCTGAGGGAATTGCTGTAGCTGTGCCGATTTACCATGCAACAGGTAGTCGTAAAAAGGCATTTTGGTATTCTTTTTTATCAGGATTATCTGAACCCGCTGGAGCTTTATTGGCCTATTTATTTTTAATGCATTATTGGACACCAGCAATTAACGGGATAGTTTTAGCTGCTGTATCGGG
>NZ_DYYK01000142.1:0-80843 GCF_020741705.1 Bacteroides coprosuis | reverse complement strand
TATCTCTAATTAAGTGAATATAAACATCTTTCATTATCTCTTTAATCTGGGATCTAGTTATTTCCTTGTTTTTTATTAAGTCAAGAAGAAACTGACTGTCTTTACAAAAAATAGGAATAGAAACCATTTTAAAGTTATTAGCTATAAGCTGATTTTTCTTTTGCTCAGGAATTGGTCTTAGATCAACAATAGTTTTTACATGTAGGTTTTTTAATCTTGATATTCCGCTTTGATCTATATCGTCAAGATTTCCAGTACGATATACTTTACCCCATTTTCCTCCTTTGTCAATAGAGTATACACGATAACCTCCCAGGTCTCTGAAATTTTGAACATTAGGAATATTAATGTTTCTGCTACCTACAATTTGTCGGCTGTCATTATTAAAAACGACAGAGTAAAATTGTCTTTTTGTTGGATCATTGTTTATGATTACAATTCTCTGATCATCAATCTTAGCCATACCTACAGGAATATCTTCTACAATTCCATGAGGTGTGTTGCCTGCATAAATACGGACATAACCTTCTATACGTGGGGTTGTTTCCCACTTAATGATATTGTTACCTACAACGTTTTCTTCACATCCTATAGATATATGAGGAGATGATTTGGAACAAGATGTAAATAGCACAATTAAAAATGTTATCCAGTAAGCGCGTATAATATACATGTCAACAACTTGTGTAAGATGTCGCAAAGATAGATCATTGCTTTATCATTGTGCAAATTTGTAGAACATATTAGACAAAGTATATATTTTTTTAAGAGAATTTAGGCGTCTTGGGTTTGTACGAATTAACAACTTTAGATTAATTCGTATTTTGGAATGAAAGATTAGGTTGTTAACGGGAAAAGAGTTTTCGCTAAAATCAAATAATTCAATTGAGTTTGATAAGGATAAGAACTTATTTAATTTTGAGCCATGTTAGGTCTAGGTTAAGAGAATACTTTATCAGGGGCAAGCGAGTGCTTTGACACCGACATGTTACTATCATGACACCGACACTTTTTTTGATGAAGTTATAGTGTGAAGTTTAATTTGGTATTTTAAAAGACTTAAGATCATATATTTAACACAATAAAAAAAGGGGTTTCCCCCTTTTTTATATTCGATCTGCGTTATTTAGAACAAAGACTTCTTGATTTTTCTCCCAAATATCCGCCATGGTGTCTTTTAGAGTAATCTGCAGCTGTAAAACCTGTTTTTTTCATGGTTTCTACAACTAAAATATCTCCTATAACAGTCATTACAGTAGTAGAAGTAGTAGGAGTCATGCCTAATAAACATACTTCTTTAGGATTTCCTGTACAGATAGCAACACTAGCTTCTTTTGCTAAAGGGCTGTCTAAGTTTCCTGTTATCACTATAAACTGAATGTTCGGAGCTAATAGACGCGCTAAACGTGTTAGCTCTACTATTTCTCTAGTTTTCCCTGAATTAGAAATCATTAAAAAAAGATCGTTCTCTTGAAGAATACCTAGATCACCGTGTTGTGCTTCACTAGGATGTAAAAATACAGCAGGAATACCTGTAGAGCAGAATGTCGTTGCAATATTCATTGCAATTTGTCCAGCTTTACCCATACCTGAAGTAACGAGCTTTCCTTTTTTTTCATGTACTTGTTGCACTATAAGGTTTACAGCCTTCTCATAATCTTCCGTAATTGGAATATTAAGAATTGCATTAGCCTCATTTCTTAGCAACTCTTGAATTGCCTCAATCATTGTTATACTAGTTGTTATTTTAATAGCATTTTAAGTTCATTCTCAGTATTTGCTATTTCATATAGATCTGATAAATTACTTCCTACAAAACCTTCACGCTTGTATTCTGCTAGGCAGGTTAGCAGGTTTGAGTAGTAGCCATTTATATTATAGAATATCACTTTTTTGTTATGCAGACCAATATATTTACCTGCAATAACATGAAATACTTCGTCGAGAGTTCCTACTCCTCCTGGTAGAGCTATAAGAACATCTGAGCGATTTAATATGGTGTCTTTTCTATCACTTAGATTTTCTGTAATTAGTTTTTCGTTAAGATACTTACTCGCATGTTCTTGAAGTTTTTTCGGAACCACACCAATAACTTTTGCTCCAGCTAAATTTGCTGACTTAGCAATTACTTCCATTAACCCTCTGGCTACTCCTCCGTACACCAAAGTTTTCTTGTTTTTACCCAGCCATTGTCCAAAAGCAGAGGCAAAATCAATATAGATTGCATCTATATTGGAAGAGGCAGAACAAAAAACTCCAATACTATTCATCTGTGTTGTATTTTGGTTATAGTGCAAATATCCATAAATTTCTATTAATGACCATATCTTTTGACTATTTTTGTGGGTTCAACTATTTTAACCTTCATGATAATGAGTTACTTTCAATATACTTTACCCAACGGATTACGCATAATACTAGAACCTACTGACTCCAAAGTAGCCTATTGTGGCTATGCTATAAATGCAGGGACTAGAGATGAATCCGAGGCTGAATCTGGTATGGCACACCTTGTAGAACATTTACTTTTTAAAGGAACTAAGCATAGGAAGGCTTGGCATATTTTAAATAGAATGGAGAATGTGGGAGGAGACTTGAATGCTTACACCAATAAAGAAGAAACGATTGTTTATTCAGCCTTTTTAGTAGAGCATTTTAGTAGAGCAGTTGAGTTGTTAACGGATATTGTTTTTTATTCTACTTACCCTGAAGAGGAATTGCATAAGGAAGTGGAAGTTATTATTGAGGAAATCTTATCTTATAGAGATAGTCCATCAGAACTAATATTTGATGAGTTTGAAACCATGTTATTTCAAGAACATCCACTGGGTAGAGACATACTAGGTGATGAAAAACAATTAAAGAAGTATGTCTCCCAACGAGTATTAGCTTTTACTAATCGCTATTATAGACCTAATAATATGGTCTTTTTTGTACGTGGAAAATTGACATCTAAACGGGTAGTTAGTGTCTTGGAACGGTTTACAGATGGATTGACTCAAGAGATTATTCCTTTACATAGAGATAAGCCTCTTTTGCTTCCAGCTTATACCAAAGTTGTTCGTAAGGATACACACCAATCTCATGTTATGATTGGATCGAGATCTTACAATTACTTTGATCAAAAAAGAGACGCTTTATATCTATTGAATAATGTTCTGGGAGGTCCTGGGATGAATAGTAAGTTAAATATAGCGTTGCGTGAAAAACACGGTTTAGTTTACTCTGTAGAGTCTAATATGACTTCTTATACAGATGCCGGATTGTTCTCTATTTATTTTGGTGCTGATGTAAAAGACTCCGATAAATGTATTGATCTAATTCGCAAAGAATTGAAGGATTTACGTGAAAACAGATTGTCTAGCTTGAAGTTATCTATGGCGAAAAAGCAGTTAATAGGTCAGATTGGTGTAGCATCGGATAGCAGTGAAAGTTTAGCATTAGGAATGGGCAAAACTTATTTACATTTCAATAAGTGCGATACATTTGAAACAATATATAAAAAAATAACTTCACTAACTTCTGTAGATTTACTATCAGTAGCTAATGAAGTATTAGATGAGGATAAATTATATTATTTGATTTATAAGTGATTTATCTAGATAGAAAATAGATTCAGGACCCTTATTAAAGAGTAGATCAATGATGCTAAGATTGGGTATGAAACCATGCTTTTCTTGAAAAATCTGATAGTAGGGGACTACATCAAATTCTTTGTCTGCTATACTGAAGTCTTTTTTAGGATGTATAATTTCTCTAAAATCAATTTCTGCTTCAGAGAAAGCTTCTTTGTATTCTTTTGTGTAAGTATAATTGATGTCTAAATCAATAAGTTTGCAAATTAATTCTTGTAGAGCCTCATTGAAGTCACAGAGGTATTGGTATTTATTATTGTGATAGAATGGAGCAAAATCAGACTCATAAAATTCAAAATAAGGAGTATTATTATAGGCTGATATAATTGCATTCCAATGCATATGTTGCCAGTTTCCATGTTCTGAGATTTGAATATCTCGCATATAACATTTTTCTGTTGATGGTTTTGTTATAGGGATAGTCAGGTTGTGTATACCTTCTGCACCTGCTATATAACATCTATTCCTATAGGTTTGCTTGATATAATGATCATACTTTTCAATAACACATTGAGGATAAGATGCTAACTTTTGATAATATTGAATAGGAGCTAAGTATGCGGATGATAAATATGCTGTCTTAGACATTTTTTAATTTAATAAATTGATTTAAAAATACGATTCCAGCGATAACCACTAAATAAGCTGTGGTTAGGGTCTTTCGAAAACCAAATAAAAGAGGCCTTGCCTATCAAATGGGAGTGAGGTACAAAACCAAATTGTCTTGAATCGGAAAGGTTTAAACTATTATTGGATGACATCCAATAATAATCTTGAGTGAACTGATACTCTTGAATTATCTGACCGTTTATATAGAGCTGATTCTCCTTCATGATTATATTTTGCTTTTCATGTAAGAGAATTGTGTTGAATAATAGAATTCTATTCCATGGTTCAATTTTTATAAGAACATCCTTTTTGGGAATAAAAAGAGGGTGTAGATTCTGACTTTTATTTTCAAGAGGATAGATGATTGTATCTGTACCTAACTTTTGTTCTAAAAGATAATATTCATAAGCACTTAGGCTTTTTATGATTTTGCCATCATCTTCACCTACATTTTCTTGTCTTTGAATTTTCAAACTTAGGAATATAGAATCTATTAGAGGTTCGTGTTCTCTATAGATACTATATAGACTCCTTTGATCTGGATTAAAGAAGGAGCTTGATTCATGTGAAAGGAATAAGGAATCTACTAATAAGGTGTCTCCAGGTAGTCCTATACATCTACTGATGTATAATTCTTTTTGATAAATCTTGTCTGTACTTGTATCTACTGGATTATTAAATAAAAGGATATCTCCTTTGTTTGCTGTTTGAGAGAATATTCTTGATTTTGAAAAGGGGATTCTGAGTCCATACGACCATCTATTTACAATAATGCAATCACCTTGCTTAAGATTGTTTTCCATTCCTGAAGCAGGTATATAGCAAGATGCAAATACTAAGGAACGGAGTAATCCTATCACAAGAATTACTCCAAAAACAGTTAACACCCATTTTACTCCTCTTTTCATCGTAGATTATTTAACCCATTTAAAGAAACGATTCCAACGAATATGTCCGTCAAACCAGTCGTTGTCCTTCTCTAAAGATAACCAAATAAACAAAGGTTTACCAACAATGTGATCCTCTGGTACAAATCCCCAGTATCTAGAATCTAGAGAGTTATCTCTATTGTCGCCCATCATCCAGTAATAATCCATTTGGAATGTATAAGTTTTAGCCTCTTCCCCATTAATATAGATTCGACCATTATTTACTTCTAATAAATTTTTTTCATAAGTAGAAATACAGCGTTCGTAGATAGGTAAATTATTAAGTGTTAGCTCTATTGTTTTACCTTTTTGGGGAATCCAAATAGGTCCATAATTATTCTTGTCCCATTTTGTATATCCATTTAAAGGGTATATTAATAATCGCTGATAGTCTGCGTCCGATATTTGACTAGTAGCTGGCTCTTGAACAATATTAGAGATTAGGGCCTTATTAGCTTTTAAAGTTTCGTACATTTCTTGAGTAAGAGGGAGGTTGTAAATAAACTTTGCATCTCCTTTAAAACCTTCACTATTGAAACCTTGACTATTTAAGAAATCAGCTTCACGAGAGTTGGTAACAAAAATTCTGTAGTTATTACCGATTGCATACTTAGTTTTTATTTCCTCCAAGTCATTGTTATTAACTCCTTCTTGGTGAAATACTACTTGATTACCTCTATTTCTATCTTCTACACGTACATCTCGTCTAAAGAGAGCATGATGATCATCATTATTAATGCCCAGTTCTTTAAATACTTTTTCAGGAATTCTCGGACCCGTAGTTTGTACATAGTAGTTATACTGTACATCTGGTGCATTCTTATTTAATACTCCATCAATATAAATCTGGCTATCTATAATTTGGAGAGTGTCACCTGGTATACCGACACATCTTTTTACGTAGTTATCTCTTCTGTCAACAGGACGACTTATCCTATTTCCATAATATTCAGGATTACTTTCAAGGGTTTTTTTCCCTTCATTATATACTGTAGAGAAATAGGTTCTTTGTTGTAATGTATTTAAACTATCTAGTTCTGGTATTCTTTTAATAACATTATAGCCTATTTCGTATGCTAACTTATAAAAGTCCATTCCTTGAATATTAGGGTTTGACATCACAGTGTCTCCTGTTGGATAGTTGAATACAACGATGTCATTTCTTTGGATACGGCCTAAGCCTTTAACCCTTTTATACTCCCAATAAGGCGTTTCTAAATAAGATTTGCCTTGCCCTCCAGGCATGGTGTTGTGAGCTATTGGTAAAGCTATAGGTGTATTGGGAATTCTAGGTCCATAGCTTAGTTTACTCACAAACAAGTGATCTCCAACTAGAAGTGATTTCTCTAATGAAGATGTTGGAATTTGATAGTTTTGGAAAATGAATATATTAACAAAATAAACAGCAACTAGAGCGAAAATAATAGCATCTAGCCAACTGAATATAGTTTTGGTAACTGGATTGGTAAACTTCTTCCAAAAGCCCCATGGAATGAATCGTGTGAAATAAATATCAACGATAAAAGGAAGAAGAATTAATCCTAGCCAACTCTTTACCCATACTAAGAATAAAAGATAAAGGATAATGATAATGGCTCCTTTAATATTTTGTTTTGGCGTATTTTTGCGCATATACTCTTTATTTTAAAAATTGGAATAAGTCCGACATCTGTAAAAAGCCGTTATTCTTTGCTGTAAATTCAGCTGCTATTACTGCACCCAGAGCAAATCCTGAGCGGTTTTTAGCGCTATGAGTTATGGTTATATCATCTGCTTCAGATGAATATTTAATGGAGTGAATACCTGCAACCTCTCCTTCACGGATAGATTCAATATAAAGGTCTTTACTATTTTGGCTAGGCTCATTAGTCCACTTGTTTTTTCTATCAATATTAGCTAAAACTCCTTCTGCTAGAGTTATAGCTGTTCCGCTAGGAGCATCTAATTTATGGATATGATGAGTTTCACTCATTGTAACATCATACGAAGGAAAGTCATTCATAATTTTAGCTAGATAACTATTGACAGCAGAGAAAATGGCAACCCCTAGACTAAAGTTGGATGACCAGAACAAAGTATTGTTTCCTTCTTTACAAAACTTGTGGATGTCCTCTTCATGGTGATTGATCCATCCTGTACTACCAGAAACAACTTTTACTCCAGATTTAAAAGCATTAACACAATTCTCATATGCAGAGTTTGGACTTGTAAATTCAATGGCTACATCTGCTGATTTGAAAGCATCACTATTGAAGTCTTTTTGGTTTGATAAGTCAATAATACTTACTATTTGATGACCCCTCTTTTGGGCTATCTTTTCTATCTCCTTACCCATCTTTCCATATCCTATCAATGCTATTTTCATATTCTTCAATAAGTTTGTTTAATATTTTTATGTCGTTCTATACAAAGATAATATTTTTCTTATATTTGGGGCTGAGAAACACAACTAGTTCATATGGAGGAACTTTTATATTATGTGTGGCAACATAGATTGTTTACACTAGGCCATCTCGAGACGATAGACCATATTCCTGTTGAAGTAATTGATACTGGGTTACGTAATATAAATTCGGGTCCAGATTTTTTTAATGCTAAACTTAAAATAGGTAATACTCTTTGGGTAGGAAATGTTGAAATGCATTGTTCATCGTCTGATTGGTATCGGCACGGACATAATAAAGACAAAGGGTATGACTCAGTTATACTCCATGTTGTTGAGAAATATGACGAAGAAGTATTTAGAACTTCAGGAGAGAAAATACCTCAAATGGTCTTAGTTTATTCTTCACGCATTAAGTCTAAATTTCAGACTTTAAAACAAATTGATTATCAACCCAAGTGCTTTGAGACCGTTCAAAAGTTAGATTCATTTACTATTCACTCTTGGTTATCTGCATTGCAGATTGAAAGGTTGGAAGTAAAGCAAACCCGTATTTTAGAACTTTTTGAAACGAAGAAATATAATTGGCGTGATATTCTATTTATTACGCTGTCTCGAAACTTCGGTTTTGGTTTGAATGGAGATATTTTTGAGCGTTGGGCTAAAAAACTTCCATATAGATCATTGGATAAGCATAGAGATTCCTTACTACAATTAGAATCAATGTTCTTTGGATTGGCTGGCTTATTAGCTAAAGATTCTTCTGATAATTATTTCTTACGCTTACAAGAAGAGTTTTATTTCCTTAAAACTAAATTTTGTCTTGAAGATGAGGCTTACCCTTGGCAACTGTCGAAAATAAGACCAGGTAGCTTTCCTCATGTCCGTATAGCACAACTCGCCTGGTTTTATCACAAAGGTGAAGAATTTAGTAATAAGTTATTAGAAACATCCAACTTAGATCAAGTATATGAGTTGCTTTATGTCGAAACTAGTGAATATTGGGATACTCATTTTATTTTTGAAAAAGAGAGTGTTTTGAGACATAAGCATCTTGGGAAAAAATCAATGGATTTATTAGTTATTAATACCATTGTTCCTTTTCTTTATGCTTATGGTAAGCATAAAGGGGATGATCTAATTATGGAAAATGCTCTAAATTTGCTTAATCAAATAAAACCAGAAAACAATCATATTATACGACTCTGGGAACAAGCCAATATAAATGCTGAATCAGCTGCTGACTCACAAGCTCTCATTCAGCTTCAAAGGGAATATTGTGATAAAAAGAAATGTCTTTATTGTAGGTTTGGGTTTTATCATTTATCGGATAAAAAAGGATCCCTCTGATGGACTGCATTTATATTCCTTTGTATACCTGAAAATTTGGCTCTTTTTACAGCAGACTTGCGGAAGAGTTCTTGATACTCTTGTACTGAAAGAGTAGACCATTTTTCTTTTGTCATATTTAGTAATTCATTGGAGATGGCAAACTCTTTTATCGTTGTAGGTTGTGAGAAGCGAGTCCATGGACATACTTTAATGCAGTCATCGCATCCATAAATTTTATTTTCTAGTAAGGGGATAATATGTGAATCAATTTCTCCTCGATTTTCTATTGTTTGATATGAAATACATTTATTAGCATTCATTATTCGTGGGGCCTGTAGTGCATTCGTAGGACATGCAACTAAACATTTGTTGCAGTTTCCACATCGATCTGGTTGAGGAGTGTCATATTCTAAATCCAAATTAATAAATAGTTCTCCAAGAAAAAAGGAGGAACCGGCATGAGGTATTATTAATTGAGTGTTTTTCCCAATCCATCCTAATCCAGCTTTCCAAGCCCAATATCGTTCTAAAACGGGTGCAGTGTCACAAAAAACTCTGCCTTCGATTGGTGTTATATCATGAATTGCTTTAAAGAGTTGAGTTAGCTTATCTTTAATCAAGAAATGGTAGTCTTTACCATAGGCATACCAAGCTATTTGATATTCCTTTTCAGGAATGAATTTTTCAGGATAGTAGTTTAAAGCTAAAGAAATAATGCTTTTTGTGCCTGGTACCAATATTTGTGGATCCATTCTTTTGTCGTAGTAATTGGCTAGATAGTCCATGTCTGCATGATATCCTTTTTCTATCCAATTTTTGAAGTACGTAGTTATTTTAGAATCAACCTTCTCAGCTTTTGCTACTCCACAGGCAGAAAAGCCTAGCTCAATTGCTATACTTTTTATTTTGTGTGTTAATTCTTTTTTAGAGTAGTTTAAACTCATATCCTTCTTCTTTTAAAAATTCGATAGAGCGGGGTAGAGCATATTGTAAATTACCATTGTTCCAAGATTTTAAAGAATCATGAAAAGTAATAATAGAGCCATTTCTGGTGTACTTCATAACATTAGCTAAGACTTGTGGGCCTCTTAATTTTGTACTATAATCTCGAGTAACTACATCCCACATGATAATTTTATAAAATCTTTTAAGTAGCAGATACTGCATGATTCTCATGTGTCCATGAGGTGGTCTAAAGAGCTCTGTTTTCATGTACTCATCAGCCTTTCTTGTGTTTGATAGGTAGTTCCTAGATAAGTATTCAAACCCCCTTATATGATTGTGTGTGTGATTACCTATGTGGTGTCCAGCATCTACTACCATTTTATAAATATCAGGGTGCTTGCGAATGTTATCGCCAACCATAAAAAAAGTAGCTTTTACATCATACTTTTCCAATAAGTCTAGTACCCATGGTGTAACCTCAGGGATAGGACCATCGTCGAATGTGAGATAAATGGAGTGTTCTTCAGGATCCATCCTGAAGATAGCACTTGGATAAAGGGCTCTAAAAAACTTTGGTGGTTGTTCTATTAACATTATTTGTACTAACTAATAAAAGGAAAGGAGGAGTTAAATATTCTCCTCCTTTGAGCATTTGTTCTGCTTGTTATATACCTTGTTGATCTTGTTTCAACTTCTGAATTCGTCTTTCAAGCATTGTAGCATAAGTTTTTTGCTTTTGCATATAGTCTTGTGTATGCTTAGAGTCATATTGATTCATGACAGCAATAATATTTCTAAGCATACTAAAATGATAGCTTAATGATGATAATGCATTTGGTAGTTGGCTGTCAGATAGAGAAAGTGTCCAATCAACATAGCTGAGCGATTTATCTGCTAATTCAAGTGCTATTTCATCTGCTTTTTCATCCTTGTCTAACTGATAGTAACTTTCAGCCATTAGGTGAGAATAACTTTGAAAATCGTGAGGTACATTATCTGCAAGAATAAATTCGTCTGCTTTTTTAAGTACTTCCATTGCTTTTTCTGTATCACCTTCTTCAATAAGTTGGTTTGCAAGATTAACAAAAATACGTCTGTGAGTTAAGCACATACGCATAGCATTTTCATCTATGTAGATACCTTTGGTTTCCATTCCTCCAAACTTAAATTTAGTCATTAAGTTTTCATACATAAGTTTAGAATCTATGGGTATTTGATAAGGTATTTTACTTACATCTATATCTGGGTATTTTGATTTCAATTCATCCTTTTGTATTTTTTCCCAGTTAAATGGAGTGAACCTATAGGCTAATCCTTCTTGAATAAGGTATTTGTCTAGGTTTAGATACTCATCACTACCTACTGATACGGCTACATACACTGGTCGTTCCCAATTGGTATTAGCTAAGATTTCTAGGAACATTAAATTACCCTTAGTCAACATCCTTTTCCCGCTTAAAGAAATATAAATATGACTTGGGATTTCTATGCCTTCAGGAATTTTCATTCCAGAGTTAAGAACTGCTTCCTTATTTACTTTTATAGATAAAGTATCTGTAGGAATAACGCGTAACTGTGGGTCGTCAGACATTATCCATTTTTCAAATACGTTTTGGACACTAAAAGGTTCTTCTCCATATTTAAGTTGGAATAATTTAAGAAGTCGATCATCACCTTCTTCAGCTTTGTTTTTTGCCTTGTTGTATTCATTGAGGATTAACTCCTTAAGTTCTGGTCTTACTTCAACAGCATTATTGACATCATTTCCAAAAAACTTTCTAGGCCATTTAATTGGTAGTCCTGGAGATTCATATGCTGGACGAATCATCTGATCTATATACCAATCTGTATTTATATAGCTAAAATTACAAGTCCTTACATCCGTTCTTGATCCTTCTACCTCTTGGCTATACCATAGAGGGAATGTGTCATTATCTCCATTATTAAAGATAATAGGGAAGCCTTTTTCTTGTGTACTATTTAGATAGTTTTGTCCAAAGTCTCTTGCGAAATATCTTCCAGATCGGTCGTGGTCATCCCAAGTTTGACAACCCATTTGTAAAGGAACTAATAAACTGAGACCAAGAACCAATCCAGATATAGCAGGTGTTTCTTTGTTTGTTATGTCCTTAACCAATCGTGTTACACCTATTACTCCCATACCTATCCAAATGGCAAACGCATAGAAGGAAGCTGCATATGCATAGTCTCGCTCTCTTACCTGCATAGGTGTTTGGTTTAAGTATAAAATAATAGCCAAACCAGTCATGAAAAAGAGTAAGAAAACAATGCTAAACTGTTCTGTTCCTTTCCTTCCTTTGTTTAATTGCCATAAGAGTCCAATGATTCCTAATAGCAGTGGTAAGCCATAGAATACATTTCTTCCTTTGTTTTCTTGTATATCTTTGGGAAGTTTATCTTGATCGCCATAAGCCATATTATCTATAAAAGAAATACCTGTAAGCCAATTTCCTTTGTCTAAATCTCCTTGTCCTTGTAGGTCATTTTGGCGTCCCACAAAGTTCCATAAGAAGTATCTCCAATACATGTAACCTACCTGATATTTTAATAAGAATTGAATGTTTTCCCATTGCGTAGGTATGGTTACTGGAATAACTCTTCCGTTATAGTAGAAGGGTTCTTGTTTGCCTTCTATATCTACCCATTGTTCATAAATTCCCGCGTGCTGCTGGCTATACATACGAGGGAATAACATGTTTTGTTCGAACACATACTCTGCAGGTTTTAGTACTTTTTCGTATTCATCAGGATCATTAGGGTTGTCCTTCACTTTTGGAATATAAGTATATGATTCACTTTTACGAACTAACCCTCCCTCAGGATTTGATTTGGGGATAGAATTATAAGTTTGTCCATAAAATAAGGGTCTTGAACCATACTGCTCTCTACCCAAATAGCTACCTAAGGTAAATATCTCTTCAGGAGAGTTTTGGTCCATAGGTGTATTAGCGAGTGATCTCATAATGATTAAGGTATATGAAGAATATCCCACCATAATGAAAGTTATACAAAGTATAGTTGTATTTAATACTCTAGCTGTAAATATATTTTTAAACTTGTAAATGGCAAACCCTAGAACTGCTAGTATCACTATTCCTGTAATCAAACTAGTGAAACCTTCTCCTAAAAAAGGAATACCTACAAGAGCAAGTGTAGCAAGGAATGAAATATTCATTCTTAGAGCATTCTTTCCTTTCACTGATTCAACTATAGCCCAAGCTAAAATAATTGCTAATACAATGATATAAGCAATTAATCCTGTGTTAAAGCTATATCCTAATGAGTTTACAAAGAATAAATCAAATGCACCTCCTACTTTAATTACCCCAGGAATCATTCCATAAAGTACTACACCCACAAGTATTGCTGAGAAAGCAAGAACTATTAATGAGTTTTTAAGGCTGGAGTTAGGTCTCTTTTTAAAGTAATAGACCATAACTATAGCTGGGATGCATAATAAGTTTAGTAAGTGTACTCCTATGCTTAGACCTGTAAGATAAGCTATGAGTATAAGCCATCTGTCTACTTCTGGTGTATCTTCTGATTCGTCCCATTTAAGAATCAGCCAGAAAACAACTGCGGTGAATAATGAGGAGTAAGCATATACCTCTCCTTCCACAGCACTAAACCAGAAAGTATCGCTAAACATATAAACAAAAGCACCTACAAGTCCACTACCTATTATGGCAATGAGCTGGGATGTATTTTTTACTGTTTCGGATGCAGAAAGTAACTTTTTGACAAGATAGGTAATAGTCCAATATAAGAACATTATACATGCTCCACTCATCACAGCACTCATTAAATTGACCATCATAGCTACATGAGATGGATCACTAGCAAACTGAGAAAAGAAATTGGCAGTAAGCATGAAGAATGGTGCACCAGGTGGGTGTCCTACTTCTAATTTATAGGATGAAAGAATAAATTCTCCACAATCCCAAAAACTAGCTGTTGGTTCAATAGTTAGGCCATAGACTAGTGACGCTATGACAAAAACCAAGAGCCCAGTAAAGTTATTGAGCGTTTTATAGTGTTTCATTAAACTTGGATTATTGATATAATATATGTTTTCAAAGTTACAAATATAGGTATTTTGTATGAAGTCGAGGGATTTTAGTCCCTAAACTATTTTAAGAACCTTAATCTTAATGTAATATCTAATTAATTAGTGAGTGTGATTCTCTATCCCTAGAACACGATGAGGTATTGATCCAAAGCCAAGAACCTCTATAGGACAGTTGAAATTTTTCTCTATCCATTCTGTTGTAATACCTGTGTCTGGATGATAATCTAGGGTTTCATTAACGCAAGCTATTGTTTTAACTTGTTGTAAAACGGTTCCTATATCGTGGCTTACGAGTATTATTGAACACTCCTTTTGAAGTTCTTCAAGGAGTTGATACAGTTTAGCTTCAAATCGTTTATCTATATAGGTACTGGGTTCATCCAGAATTAGAACATCTGGATCTGAAATAATTGCTCTTCCTAGTAATGCTCTTTGTATTTGACCTCCACTAAGTTGACCTATAGGTCTTTTTTCTAAGCCATCTAAACCCATTCTGTAAATGACTTGTTGAGCTTTTGTTTTTTGGGCTTTGGAGTAGCGTGAGATAAGGCTCATATTACAATTTAATCCTGATAATACTACCTCTAGAACAGATATAGGAAATTTTTTATCTATGAGGTTATATTGAGGTAAATACCCCATATTGAGTTCAGTTACTTTCCGTCCATTCTTAAAAAACTCTAACTCTCCAGAGTCAAATGGTTTTAATTTAAGGATACATTTCATTAAAGTTGTTTTTCCTCCACCATTTGGACCTATAATTCCTAAAAAATCATGTTCATATACTGTTAAATCTACATTTTTTAAGACCTGTTTCCCTTCATAACTAGCAGATAAGTTTTTTACTTTTATAATTGGATTCATAAAGTATGCTTGCTTGTTTAAATTTATTGGATAAGAGCTTTAGCTACATTAAGCATTTCATCATGCCAATGATAAGTCAGAGGATTAATCGGAATAATTTTACTCTTTGTTTGTTCAGCGATTACTTCTGCATTTTTTTTATCAAACTCAGGTTGAATAAAAATAACATGTATGTTTTTTTTCATACACTCTTGAATTAGCTTTTTAAGATGTCCTGGTGTTGGCTCTTTTCCTTCCTCTTCTATGCTTATTTGTTCTAAATCAAAATCTCTAGCAAAGTAAGATAAGGCAGGATGATAAATCATAAATCCCTTGTTTATATTGTTGTTGGCAAACAAATCTTGAATTTTTTTATCCGTATCGCTTATCTCTTGAATTAAGTTGTTGTAGTTTGCTTTATAGAAATCCTTATTTACAGAGTCCAATTTTATAATGCTAGATAAAATATTCTGAGCTATTATTTTCGCATTAATAGTAGAATTCCAAGTATGAGGTTCAACTCCTCCGTGATGGTGGTGATCTGCATGATTATGTTCGGCTGCATATATTAACTCTATTCCTTCAGACGTGTCATATATGGGAACTGATGGATTGTTTGTTTGTAACTTATCCATCCAAGAGAGTTCAAATCCGATGTAGCCTATTCTGAAATATGCTTCACTTTTTGCAAAGCTAATAAGTTGTTGTGGTGTAGGGTCATAGGTTTCAGGACTTGTTCCATTAGGTACCATACTTATAACTTCAAACTGATCACCAACTATCGCTTCAGTAAAGTAGCGTAGAGGTTCTATAGTCACCATAATTGTTGGTGTCTGTTCTTTAGTTTGTTGTCCACAACTCACTAGAATAAAAGATGCTAGTAAACCTAAAATATATCTTATTTTCATATTTAACTTATTTTGTAGCTCTTAATATCTCTCTTTTTCCCCCTGGAGGACCTGGTAATCTTTCAACTTGAAAACCTGCTGTTTGTAGCATTCTTCTGACTACTCCTTTTGCACAATACGTTGTAAGTACTCCTCCTTTATTTAATAAAACGTATAGATAGTCAAAAAGTTGTTGAGACCACATTTGTGGTTGTTTTTCTGGAGCAAAAGCATCAAAATAAATAACATCAAAATGAATGTTTATTTCTGTTTGAGGTAGTTCTGTGAAATCAAGTTGATATTTAGTAAGATAAAAACTAGAATTGATTTCTACTTCATTATTCCATTTGGCTTCATGTAATTCTTTGAAAAAAGGAAGTTGTGCATAACTTAAGTGGCTTACATCGCTCCAAGAAAGAGGGAATAGTTCCACTGAATGATAATGGATAGTTAACTCGTTATTTAGAGCTGCTTCAAGAGTCTGAATAGCATTAAGACCTGTTCCAAAGCCTACTTCAAATACATTGATATCCTTTTTGGATGAGGCTAGTAGCCCCATATTGATAAAAATGTGTTGTGTCTCTGTCAAAGCTCCTTTGGTAGAGTGGTAGTGTTCATTCATGCTAGGAACATATAGAGTATCACTGCCATCTTCTGTTTTTTCTATGGTTATATGATTCATTTATATTAAAAGTAATTGAATATTCCTTGAGCTACATATATAACAATAGCATATCGTAATACTTTACCTATAGACATACTCACCAGTACAACCCAGAAGTTACTTCTCATAAAACCTAAAGCTACAACGATAAGCGTTCCAACGATAGGCAAAAATGCAAAAAAAGCCATTAGGGCACTTTTTCTGTTAAGATATGCTTGCATTTTCTCTATTTTTTCGGGTTTCATATGGAAGTATTTAACAAGCCAATCCATTTTTCCTAGGTGTCCTAATGCGAAACAAGTTGAACTTCCTATTATATTTCCTATAGATGCAGCTATGAGACACCACATTGGATCTAGTCCAGTTGATGGATGGACTAAGGCGGCTAAAACGGCCTCAGAACTGAAGGGTACGACGCTTCCAGCCAAAACAGCTGAAATGAACATCCCCCAATATCCCCAGTCGATTAAAAATTGTATTAAAGCATCCATGTGTTATAAACAAAAAGAACTGCTAAAAGGAGTATTGTACCTAGAAATATAAGGTTCGTTAACTTGCTATGTATGCTAACTAGTGCATGCCCGTAAATAAAGCTAATGCAAATTAGCCATATTGGGATATAACTATTTAATTGCTTGGGTGTAAAGACAATTAATACCACTATGCCAAGTGTTATTCTTAGAAAGTGATTAAGTATTTGCCTTGTTCTTACTCTCATTCTTGTTTTTGAAAATAAAATATAGGCAAGAGATAGAATTGTAATGAATAAGATATAGCCAAATGTCGCTATATCTTTTCCTTGAAGATTTGAGTAGTCATTCCATTGTCCCCACTGCATTAAATCTAAAAAAGGAGCTGTAAAAAGGTCCATTTGGTCATGCCAAATAGCATGTGCAAGTAAGAACCACAAGGGAAGAATGAAACCCAATAGAGTTGCAAAAAACGTTCTTATATTAAGGTTATTAAATACAATTTTAGTAAGTATTAATAAAGGGAATAGAAGAATCATTTTTGGGATCAGAAGAAATAAGAAAGACATAAAAATAGCGGCAAAGAACTGTTGAATCATAGAGTCCCATTCTTTATACGAATAAAATAAGAAGAAGGTGCTGATAGAAAAACATAAGCCTGCTATTACTCCTGGTTGAATAATATGAACTTGAGGAATCGCTGTAATAAAAACAAGATATAAAGACGACTGTACAGTCGCTCTCTGTGTAATAATTGTGAATTGATTGTTTTGTTGAATTAAGATATACCCTACAATACTTAACGTGACATATGCACCCAATAATAAAACCCAATTTGGAATCCAATCAAAAGGAATCATTTCCCAAATGGGATTTCCCGATGTTGCTGAAAATAGTTTAGCAGGAGTGAAAAAGCCTGCTATAATCCAGCATAAAGTGCATATAAAGTACACTACAGGAAGGGTAAACCGTCCTGTAGTATATTGATATTGTAATGTGTTCTGTCTCATTTATTTTAGATCGAAACCGATATCTTTTCTATAGTATTTGTCTTTATATTCTATTTCATTGGCTCTCTTGTAGCTCTTATCTAATGCTTCTTCCATCGAATTACCATATGAGGAAACTGCTAGGACTCTTCCTCCGTTAGTAAGTATATGTCCCTCTTTTTCTTCAGTTCCTGCATGAAATATAACTGTGTCTTCTGATGTCTGTCCAAATGACTGAATCGGGTAGCCTTTTTTGTAAGTTTCAGGGTAGCCACCACTAACCATAACAACACATGTTGCAAAGCGAGGGTCTTCTATCAATGTGTAATCATTCAAATTTCCATTTTGAACTCCTATTAGTAATTCTACTAAATCACTTTTTATGCGAAGCATCACACTTTCAGTTTCTGGATCTCCCATACGGACATTGTATTCTATAACCATGGGTTCTCCTTTAACTTTGATAAGACCTATAAAAATAAAACCTTTATAAGTAATGCCTTCTTTCTGTATTCCACGGATAGTTGGTTCTACAATTCTTTCACAAACTTTTTCCATGAACTCTTTATCTGCGAAATGGACAGGAGAAATACTACCCATGCCACCAGTGTTAAGACCTGTATCTCCTTCTCCAATTCTCTTATAATCTTTGGCTACAGGAAGAATTTTGTAATTTTCTCCGTCAGTTAGTACAAACACAGAGCATTCTATTCCACTTAAGAACTCTTCAATAACGACAGTTGTACTTGCATCTCCAAATCTTCCCGAAAGCATTTCTTTTAATTCTTTTTTTGCTTCTTCTAAGTCTGATAAAATAAGTACACCTTTTCCTGCACAAAGGCCATCTGCTTTTAAAACATAGGGTGCTTCTAATGATTCTAAAAAAGCAAAACCTTCTTCTAAATTGTTGTGGGTTATACTCTTATACTTTGCTGTAGGAATTCCATACTTAAACATGAATTGCTTGGCAAATTCCTTGCTACCCTCTAGTTTTGCTCCTTCTTGTGATGGACCAATTACTGTAATGTGCTTTGTCTCTACATGATTAGCAAAATAATCGTAAATACCATTTACTAATGGAGCTTCAGGACCAACGAGGATCATCTGAATAGATTCTTTAATGCAAAAGTTTTTTATTGCATTGAAGTCATTGATATCCAAATTCACATTTGTCCCCACTTCTTTTGTACCAGTGTTTCCTGGCGCAATATAAAGTTGTTCAATTAGTGAACTTTGAGCTATTTTCCAAGCTAAAGCATGTTCTCTACCTCCAGAGCCAAGTAATAATAATTTCATTTTAATTTTAAGATTGGGTTATAGATAATCTTCGAAATAACGAGTTATTTTCTCATACAAATGTACTCTGTCCTTACCAATAACATTGTGAGCATGTCCAGGATATATAAATAGATCTGGATATGTGCGCGCATCAATACATGCCTTTAAAAAGGAAAGGGTATGTTGAGGAACACAAGTAGAATCATGGTCATCGTGTATCAGAAGTAAGTGACCTTTTAGTTGATTAGCGAAATTACAGAGATTCGTTTTTTTATACCCCTCAGGATTACTTTGTGGAGTATCCATATAGCGTTCTCCGTACATAATTTCATAGTATTCCCATTTGATAACAGGTCCACCAGCAACGCCTACTTTAAAGATGTTAGGATAGTGTAACATTAAAGCTGTCGTCATATGACCACCAAAGCTCCAGCCGTGTACACCTATTCTATTCATGTCTATATAGCCTAAAGATTTTAAGAAATCTACTCCTTTAACTTGGTCCTCAGCTTCTTTTATTCCTAGTTCTCTGAAGGTTGCATTTTCAAAATCTATTCCGCGATTATCACTGCCTCTATTGTCTAAGGTAAATACAACATAACCTTTGTTTGCCATATAAATATCCCATCCTCTTACGCCGTAGTTCCAGCCAGCATTGATCATCTGCGCATGAGGTCCACCATAGACATATATTATGGCAGGATGTTTCTTGGATGTATCAATATCTTTAGATTTTACTAATCTATAATACAGATCAGTTTTTCCATCAGCAGCTTTTATGGTACCGATAGTTATTTCTGGTTGTTGGTAGTCTTTATATGGATCTTCAGCATTTAGAAGATTTATTCTTTTGTTGCTTTTTAATGACAGAATATCTATAGATCTAGGAGTATTTGGCGAGCTATAATTATCTATAAGATACTTTCCTGAAGTGCTTAAGTTTGGTCTGTGTACACCCTCCTTATTATCAAGGCTACGTCTTTTTCCACTATTTACAGATACTGCTATTAAGTTACTTTGTAGCGGTGAATAGGTTGTGGTAGTAAGAATTATTTCTTTTTGTTTTTCATTGAAACCTACAATAGATTGAACTAGCCATTCACCTTGAGTTAATTGACGAATTAGCTTTCCTTCCACATCATAAAGATATAGATGATTGAACCCATCTTTTTCACTTTGATAAATAAACTGTTTGTTATTCCAAGGTAAAAACACAATTGGATTCTGAGGTTCCACATATTTAGGATGAGATTCTTCATATAACACTTGAATTAACTCTCCTGATTGAATATCAAACTGGCAAAGCTGTGCATGATTTTGGTCTCGATTAACTTCTATCAAGTACACTGATTTTTCATCGGGTGCCCAACTTATATTTGTAAAGAAGCGATCCGTAGGATCTCCTGTATTTAAATAGGTAATTTTCTCTGTTTTTACATCATAAATACCTATTTCTACTTTATGGCTAGGCATGCCAGCCATTGGATATCTTACATTATCTACTGTAGCAATGCGAGTTGTTATGTCAACTAAAGGATACTCAGTAACCATACTTTCATCTTTTTTATAGAAAGCTAGTAATGAGCCTGATGGACTCCAAAAAGTACCTTTGCGAATGCCGAATTCACTACGATGCACTGTTTCTCCAGCAACAACACCTTCTAGGTTCTGAGTAATTTTTTTGTTGTTTACCCATAAATCTCCTTCAATGGTATAGGCTATTTGATTTGCTTTTATTTGATAGTCAATATTTTCTGCCTTAGTCGAGATGTTTTGAATTACTTCAACAGTTTTGTTTTTCCAATCAAGAGAGATATATTTCCCCTCTCTTGTAATCAGAAGTTTTTCCTCATTATCCCATGGAAATTCTACCTGATAAAGGTTTGTTAATTCAGCCATCTTATTAGATGAAAGAATTGCGTTTACATCCTCAATTTTTAAGAAGACCTCTTCTTTGCCTGTTGAAGGGTTAATCGCTTTAATTTCACTCATTCCTGGCTTGAGGCAAGTATCTCCCCACCAATTTAATCCGTAGATATTTTCAGTGAAAAGATAACTATTACCACCAGGCATTAGATTTTCTAGTGTAGGTTGTTTTAATGTGTCTTGAGCCATAAGTGTTATACTAAATAGCAATAGGCTTAAAATTAGGTTAAATTTGTGTTTCATTCTTTGGGTTTAAAAGGGCTCTGGAACTATTGCTAGTTCTCAGAGTTTGATTCTTCAATATTGCGATTTATTTCTTTTGTTCTTTCGTAATGTTGACGATACATTTCCTTGTCTCCTATGCGATCTCTTTTAAAACCTTCTTGTGAGTCATCCCTATCTCTTCTTGGAGCCTTGAAAGTTTTACCACCTTTAGAAAATTTGGATCTGTTATCATCTCTGTCAGAGTCATCTCTTCTAGGCCTAAACTCTTTTTCTTTGCGAGTAAAACTAGAAACTCTTTCATTATCTCTTTCTCTTCTATCACTTCTAAAAGGTTTGCGATCACGTGATTTTCTGTCATCACTTCTTCTAAAGCTTTCCTTTTTAAATGATTGATCAGAGTATCCTGCTTGGTTCTGGTCTTCTTTAAAATCTTTTAGTTTGCCATCGAAGATTTCATATTTACGAACTTCACACTCTAGAGCTCCGTTGTATAAAGGTGTTTTAGACGTTGGTTTTAAGCCAATTTGGTTGAAGCATTCTTCTCTATAAGATAAAATCCAAGCTGTGTTACCCTTAAATGCATGTTTCAATCTTTCTCCTATCGTATTGTACAATCCCAATAAGTCATCAGTAGAAATACGTTCTCCATAAGGAGGGTTTGTAATAATAATTGCTTTTTCTTCAGGTTGTTCAAATCGTTGGATAGGGTGGAGTTTAAGAATAATGTCTTTTGAAACTCCAGCAGCTTTGATATTGTGTGTAGCAATATCTATAGCTGAAGGACTATTGTCATAAGCATAAATTTTATGTCCAAACTCCTTTTCTTGACTGTCGTCATTATAAATTCTCTCAAACATTTCTTGATCGAAGTCACTCCATCTTTCGAATGCAAATTCTTTTCTGAATACACCTGGATAGATATTTCTAGCAATTAATGCAGCTTCAATAGGAATAGTACCAGAGCCCGACATAGGATCAATTAGGTCACATTCTCCATTCCAACCTGTTTGAAGGATAATCCCTGCAGCTAAAACTTCATTGAGAGGAGCTTCAACAGCTTCTTGTCTATAGCCTCTTCTATGAAGTGATTCACCTGAAGAATCTAAAGATAGAGTACACTTGGTTTCTGCAATGTGGATATTTAAAGAAATTTCTGGACGGTGAATACGTACAGATGGGCGCTTACCTGTTTTTTCACGAAAGTGATCGACAATGGCATCCTTTACTTTATATGAAACAAATTTTGAATGTCTAAATTCATTGCTGAAAACGACAGAGTCTACAGCAAAGGTTTTATTTACATCTAAGAATTCTTCCCAATCAATTGCTTTTACTGCTTCGTATACTTCATCAGCATTACTTGCATTAAATTGTTTAATTGGTTTTAAGATACGAATTGCTGTACGTAAGCAGAAGTTTGCTTTGTACATCATCTCTTTGTCTCCAGAGAATGATACCATTCGGCGACCAATCTCTACATCATTAGCTCCTAACTCAGTTAGTTCTTGAGCTAAAACCTCTTCCAATCCCTGGAAGGTTTTAGCAATCATTGGAAAATGTTTACTCATTAAATCTATATTAATTTAATCTTTCTTACTTTCTTGCTTTTCTCTGAACGATACGTTCTCCTTGTGGAACATCTTCAGTGACCCATATGTTTCCACCAATTACGGCTCCTTCTCCTATGGTTATGCGACCAAGAATTGTCGCATTAGAATATATTATTACGTTATCTTCTATAATTGGATGGCGATCTATGCCCTTGATGGGTTGTCCATTTTCATCTAAAGGGAAACTTTTAGCACCAAGAGTAACTCCTTGGTATAATTTGACATGATGTCCTATAATTGTTGTAGCTCCAATTACTACTCCTGTGCCATGGTCTATCGTGAAGTACTTTCCAATGCGTGCGCCAGGATGTATGTCTATGCCTGTTTCACTATGAGCCATCTCGGTTATCATTCTAGGTATAAGAGGTACGCCTATTGAAAGTAATTCATGGGCTATTCTGTAATTACAAATAGCTTTAATCGCAGGATAGCACAATATAACCTCTCCAATGCTAACAGCAGCAGGATCCCCGTCGTAAGCAGCTTTAACGTCAGTTGCTAATGTGTGTCTTAACTCGGGTAGTTTACCTATAAAGTGGATGGCATGTTTCGCTGCCTCATTACGCTTAATTTCTCGACAGTCATCATCTTCGTGGGTGCGTACAAAACATAATCCAGCAAATATTTGTTCTGTTAAAAGCTCATAGAGCTTTTCTACATTGACACCAATGTGATATTCAATAGTTCTACTATTGATACTAGAGTTTCCATAATAACCAGGAAAAAGGATAGTACGAGCTAACTCTACTATGGTATCTAATTCTTTAGAAGAAGGCAATAGTTCTCCATCTCTCTGTTGATGAAAAAGTTCTTGATAAGATTCACTCCTTGATAACTTGTCGATAGAGTCAGTCAAGTGATGTGTGTGGTCTAAAGGGTTCATTCGGATATGCTTAAAATGAAGTGATATACGACGCAAAGGTAGGTATAATACCGCTAAAAAAAAAGATAAAATACCCTATACCGAGTCAAGCTTTTGGCTCTTTCTGTTATATTTACATAAATATAACGTATTGATAAATAGGATTAAATAGAAAAGTATGAAAAAGATTGTAAAAAAATTAACTGATTTAATAGGCTCAACTCCAATGTTAGAGCTTGCAAGCTATAATGAAACCAAAAATCTAGAAGCAACTTTAATTGCTAAGCTAGAGTATTTTAACCCAGCTGGTAGTGTTAAAGATCGTATAGCACTAGCTATGGTTGAGGATGCCGAATCTAAAGGTTTTCTAAAGCAAGGAGGAACTATCATTGAACCCACAAGTGGAAATACGGGTGTAGGTTTAGCTTTTGTTTCTTCCGTGAAAGGGTATCGTTTAATTTTGACTATGCCCGATTCTATGAGTGTTGAACGTAGAAACCTATTGAAAGCATTGGGTGCAGAATTAGTATTAACTCCTGGGGCTGAAGGCATGAAGGGGGCTATAAATAAAGCAGAAGCTTTAAAAGAAGAAATTAATGGTTCTATAATACTACAACAGTTTGAAAATCCTGCAAACCCAGCTATACATATTAAGACTACAGGTCAGGAAATATGGAATGATACAGATGGAAAAGTAGATATTTTTGTTGCAGGCGTCGGAACTGGTGGCACGGTTAGTGGAGTTGGAGAGGCTCTAAAAAAACATAATCCTAAAGTGAAAATTGTAGCAGTTGAACCAGCTAGTTCACCAATTTTATCAGGAGGAAAACCAGGACCTCATAAGATACAAGGTATTGGAGCGAACTTTATACCTAAAACATATAATGCAAAAGTTGTAGATGAGGTGATGAAAATAGAAAATGATGATGCGATCCGTACAAGTAGAGAACTCTCTAAAAAAGAAGGGCTTTTAGTGGGTATCTCTTCTGGAGCAGCTGTAGCAGCAGCTACCCAGTTAGCTAAACGTCCCGAGAATAAAGGTAAAATGATTGTTGTCTTACTGCCAGATACGGGGGAGCGCTATTTATCCACTGATTTATATGCTTTTGAAACATATCCATTGTAAATAGGATAGAAAAAACGGCAAAGGTTTATTTATCTTTGCCGTTTTTATTTTAATATCATTTATTTGAATGATCAGAAACTATGTTTACAGATGAATTGCCATAAATTATTTTAGGCTTTCCATGGGGTGCTGCAAATTCTTTTGCAGAGACTTTATCTAGAGGTATTTCCCATACTTTTACATTTTTTAGAGCTGGCTCAGAGTAAGAAAAGGCTTTGTCTGGAACATATTTTGCCATAATAACATTTAGTATTTCTTCTTTCTCTTGTAAATCTTCAATAAAGTTTACCTTTCCTTTGCATACTACACTTTTAGACCTCATTCGATAGCTACAAGCTACTTTGGGATGCTGAAACACTAACTCTTGTCCTAAATTAAACGTTATGCATATTTTTGAGTTTTTGTAAATACAATCGACAAGATGTCCATCGGGTGCTGAGTGTAAATAAACTACCCCATCTTTGTATCCGAAGTTCATAGGGATAACGTATGGAGTATTATCCGTATCGATCAGGCCTACATAGCAAATAGAGCAAGAAGAGATGATGTTCTCAACTTGCTCTTTATTATCTATTTGCACTGTTTTCATTTGTTATCGTCAGATGATGAGTCTTTTTCTACTAAAGCAAAATCAAGTTGTTTCTTTTCTAGATTTGCTCTTGCTACTTTGATACGAATAGGATCGCCTAAAGAATATACTTTGTGTGTACGTCTGCCTATTAAGCAATAATTCTTTTCATCAAACTCATAGTAGTCGTCTCCTAAATCACGAATAGGAATCATACCTTCACATTTGTTTTCATTGAGTTCCACATACAGTCCCCATTCCGTAACACCAGAAATAACTCCGTCGTATTCATTTCCAAGTCTCTCTCCCATAAACTCTACTTGTTTATACTTAATAGAAGCTCTTTCGGCATTGGAAGCAATTAGTTCCATATTTGAGCAGTGGTCACATAAGTCTTCATACTTGTCTTCTGAAACATCACTTCCTCCATCCATATATCTCGTGATTAGTCGATGTACCATCATATCGGGGTAACGACGGATAGGAGATGTAAAATGCGTATAATAATCAAACGCTAATCCATAATGTCCTATGTTATGTGTAGAATAGCGTGCTTTTTGCATTGCTCTTATTGAAATTGTTTCTATTAGATTAGCTTCTTTTTTGCCTTGAATATCTTCTAATAAGACATTTAATGAGTGTGCGACTGTACTCTTTGAACCAGATGTTCTAATTTTGTATCCAAAGCGTGCTATAAACTGTGAAAGGTTATCCAGCTTATCAGGGTCAGGTAAGTCGTGAATTCTATATGGCAATACTTTCGCTTTTTTATTGTGTCCTACTTTTCCAACCTTTTCTGCTACTGTACGATTAGCTAACAGCATAAACTCCTCAATAAGCTTGTTTGCCTCTTTTGATTCTTTAAAATAGACACTAATAGGTTTTCCTTTTTCATCAATTTTAAACTTCACCTCAACTCGTTCAAAGTTTAAGGCTCCATCACTGAATCTTAGTTTACGAAGTTCTTGAGCGAGGTGATTGAGCATTAGTATTTCTGTAGCATATTCACCTTCTTTACTTTCTATGATTGCTTGAGCTTCTTCATAAGTAAATCTTCTGTCGGACTTTATTACAGTATGAGCAACATGAGAATGCTTAACCTCTCCAGCTTCATCCAACTCAAAAATTACGGAGAAAGCTAATTTCTCTTCATTAGGTCTTAGTGAGCATATAAAATTGCATAAGCGCTCAGGTAGCATAGGTATAGTTCTATCTACCAAATAAATAGATGTAGCTCTTTTTTCTGCTTCTTGGTCTATGATATCTCCTTCTTGAACATAGTGTGTTACATCTGCAATATGAACACCTACTTCCCAGTTCCCATTTTTAAGTTGGCGAATAGATAAAGCATCATCAAAATCTTTAGCATCTTTAGGGTCAATAGTAAAGGTGGCAATGTTTCTGAAGTCTTCTCTTTTCTCTATTTCATCTTTAGGAATTTCAGCAGATATTTTGTCAGCAAACAGCTCTACTTCTTTAGGATAGGAATAAGGTAAACCAAACTCTGCTAAGATTGCGTGCATTTCAGTGTCATTGTTTCCTGCTTTTCCAAGGATATCCAACACTTCGCCGATTGGGTTTTTTGCTTTATCAGGCCATTCTATAACTTTAACTACAGCTTTATCTCCTGTTTGCCCATTTTTAAGTTTATCAGCTGGGATAAAAATGTCATTAGCTAAAGTTCTATTTTCTGTAACAAGGAAGGCATAAGATTTAGAAACCTCAAGTGTCCCTACAAATGTATCATTTGCTCTTTCTAATATTTCAATTACTTCACCCTCAGATTCATGATTTTTACGTTTTGCGTAGAAGGCAATGCGTACTTTATCATTATTCATGGCATGGGCAGAGTTTCTTTCTGCAATAAAAATTGGATCTCCACCATCTTCAGGAAGGAATGAGTTTTTTCCATTGCTTTTGCGTTGGAAGATACCCACTATTTCTACACCTCTTTGATTTAAAGAAAACTTCCCACGTGCAGATTCAATAACATACTCATCTCCAATCATATTACTAAGAATATCTTTGCATAGCATCTTCGAAGGATGAGTGGTTAGTCTTAATTCCGAGCAGATATATTTAAAGGAAAGCTTCTCTCTAGACTTAGCTTCAAAAAGATTAACCAATAGATTGGTTAATTCTTTTTTATTTAATCGTTTCTTGTTTCCCTTTTTACTTTTTTTTGCCATATAATGGTATTTTATACTGTATTTTAATCTTTCTTTTTAACAAAGTAAATAAATAAAACTACTTTATCTCTCTTATAAACATAAAATATAAGTCTAGATATCGTTTAAATAGCACTTCAAACCATTTAATTTTTTATTAACAGCTCGCTTTATTTTATTTATATGAGATACAATTGAAAGTAAATATTATATGTGTATAACAATTTATCGATTGTGTAGTTCTCTTAATCTTAAGGAGAATTTAAGTTGGTTCCTGTTAAAACGCGAAAGAATTCATCTATTTTAGTAACTATTTTTAGTTATCCAATGTTTATAAATTATGATTAAGAAAATAAGTAACAGAGAAAAAGAGATATATAAGGTCACTTTGCAAGGTAGTATTATAAACTTTGCTTTGATGATATTCAAATTTATAGCAGGCTTTTTTGGTAGAAGTTCTGCAATGATTGCTGATGCCGTCCATTCATTAACAGATTTCATTACAGACTTTATAGTCATTGTCTTTGTTAGAATTTCGAGTAGGCCACAAGATGAAAATCATGATTTTGGTCATGGTAAGTATGAAACGTTGGCTACAGCTATAATAGGTATTTTTTTATTGATGGTAGGTGTTGGTATTATGTGGAGTGGAGGGGTAGATATTTATGCTGTATTAGTGAAAAAAGAATCTCTTGCTTCTCCAACAATGATTGCTCTTATTGCTGCAATACTTTCTTTGGTTTCTAAAGAATTACTATATCAGTATACGATTAGGGTAGGGAGAAAGATAGAGTCTCAAGCTGTGATAGCCAATGCTTGGCATCATAGAAGTGATGCTCTATCTTCTATTGGTACTACAATTGGTATTGGTGGAGCTATACTACTAGGGAAGAATTGGAGTATTTTAGACCCGATTGCTGCAATAGTTGTTAGTGTTTTGATTATAATTGAGGCAATAAAATTGCTAACTTCGTGCTTGGATGAACTTCTTGAACGTTCTCTGCCTTGTGATACTGAGGGTGAAATTATAAAAATAGCTAGTTCTGTTGATGGTGTTAAGGGAGTTCAAGAACTCCGTACTCGTAGAATTGGAAATTATTATGCCATAGAATTTGATATTTTAATTAATGGAAATTTAAATTTGCGTGAAGCACATAGTTTCTCTGATGAAGTAGAAGTTCGGTTAAGAAAGAAGTTTGGTCAGAATACTTACATCAATATACATATAGAACCAGATAAATAATGGCGAAAATACTTGTTACAGGAGCCAGTGGCTTTATTGGAAGCTTTATTACTGAAGCTGCAGTTGAAAAAGGCTTAGAAACCTTTGCTGGGATAAGGTCTACTAGTAGTAAAAGATATCTAATTGATAATCGAATTAATTTTATTGAGTTAGACTTTTCAGATAAGCAAAAACTTAGGGAAGTATTGAGTTTATTCAAAAAAGATAATGGCAACTTTGATTACATCGTGCATTGTGCAGGAGTGACTAAATGCATAAGTAAAAATGACTTTATAGAAGTCAATTATCAGCAAACGAAAGATTTTGTAGATGTTCTTATTGAGCTAGAGATGGTTCCAAAACAATTCCTTTATATAAGTACTCTAAGTGTTTTTGGTCCTATTCATGAGAAATCTTATCAACCGATTGCTGAAGATGATATAAAAAAGCCTAATACGGCTTATGGATTAAGCAAACTGAAATCAGAGAGGTATCTTGAAAGCTTAGTTGATTTTCCCTTTGTTATATTTAGACCAACAGGAGTTTATGGTCCGCGTGAAAGCGATTACTTCCTTATGGTAAAGTCTATTAAAGGGCATATAGACTTTTCTGTAGGGTATAAAAGGCAAGATCTTACATTTGTTTATGTGAAAGATCTTGTTGAGGCTATTTTTTTGGCGATTGAGAAAAAAGTAGTGCGTAGAGCCTACTCAGTAACTGATGGAGAGGTATATAGCAGTAGAGCTTTTTCTGATTTAATTCAAAAAGAATTAGGGATCCCATTTGTTCTTCACATAAAAAGTCCCCTAATTATCTTAAAAGTAATATCTTTGTGCGCTGAATTTATTTCAGGGATTCTTGGTAAAAGTAGTACTTTGAATTCTGATAAGTATAAGATTATGAAACAGCGAAACTGGAGATGTGACATAACTCCAACCATTGAAGAGTTAGGTTATGAGCCTAAATATAAGTTAGAGAAGGGTGTTGAGGAAGCTGTCGATTGGTATAAAAAAGAAAAATGGATTTAGAGTTGACAAAGGCTATTGGAGTGAAAAGAAATCTTTTTAGTGTTGAAAAGATTTCACTAGCATATAGTTTAATAACAGGAATTATGATACTCATTCTTTTTCCAAGAATGGATCATCCTATCCAAATGTTGTTGGAACGATTTGCTATTGTAGGTATTACATTGGGGCTTTCATTACTGGGTGCATGGTGGCCTAATAAATTGATGGTTTTGGTTCGTGTCGGATTCCAAATGGGGTTACTGTCTTATTGGTATCCTGATACTTATGAATTTAATAGATTATTCCAAAACCTAGACCATGTCTTTGCTACTATAGAGCAAAGCTTGTTCGGTTTTCAACCTGCATTGGAGTTTAGTGTTCAATATCCTAAACTATGGATTAGTGAGGCTTTTAATATGGGCTATTTTTCTTACTACCCTATGATTGCTTTGGTTACTTTAGCCTATTTTTTTCAACGCTATGAGGAGTTTAGTAAAGTAGCTTTTATACTTGTTGGATCTTTCTTCCTCTACTATTTTCTATATATTTTTATTCCAGTAGCTGGTCCTCAGTTTTATTTTCCTGCAATTGGTCTAGACAATGTACACGCTGGAGTCTTTCCTTCTATTGGTGATTTTTTTAATTATAGTCAGACACTTCATGTTGGTCCATATACTGAAAAGGGATTATTTTGTCAGTTGGTTGAGACGTCTCAGCAAGTAGGAGAACGTCCTACAGCAGCTTTTCCTAGCTCTCATGTTGGGATATCTACCATCTTAATGATATTAGCATGGAGGGTAAATAAAAGTATTTTTGGCTTTATGTTTCCTTTTTATCTCTTGCTTTGTGGAGCAACTGTATATATTCAGGCTCACTATGCCATTGATGTTTTAGCAGGGTTTGTTTCTGCTTTTATAATATACGGAGTGGTGTTGTATGGCTATAATGCTTTTTTTAAACAAAATGATTTTTCCTTAAAGTGTTATACGATTTCTAAGTAGACTTAAAGTAAGAATATAGCATAGAAAAAGGCTATCTCAATACTTCGAGATAGCCTTTTTCTATGTTCATTCTCTTCAATGTATTGACTTTCCCATAGGGATATGATGATGACATGTCGGTGTCATGATAAGATCTTGACTTAGTCATGTCTTCATCTTGTCAGGGTTATAATTTATAATAGTTTTGAGTATAGTGTAACGCTATGTTAGGACTAGACATTCAGGTAAAATAAAAAAGAGTTGGTTAAACTTAATTAACCAACTCTTTTTAATATCTAAAAAACAACACAGATTACTGTTTGTTTGCTTTCTTTCGTTCTAATTCATCAAGAATAACTTTACGCATACGCATGTGGTTCGGAGTAACTTCTACGTACTCATCTTCCTTGATATATTCTAAAGCTTCTTCTAGAGAGAATTGAATAGGAGGAGTGATAGATGCTTTATCATCAGAGCCTGAAGCACGCATATTGGTTAGCTTCTTAGATTTAGTAACATTGATTACTAAATCTTTTTCATGAATATGTTCACCCACAACTTGTCCTGCATAAACATCTTCTTGAGGGAAAATAAAGAACTTACCTCTATCTTGAAGTTTGTCTATGGCATAAGCAAAAGCTGTACCTGCTTCCATTGCAATCATTGATCCATTAGATCTACGTTCGATAGGACCTTTGAATGCTTGATATTCTTTGAATCTGTGTGCCATAATAGCTTCACCAGCTGAGGCTGTAAGAACATTGGTACGAAGTCCAATAATACCACGAGAAGGCATATCAAATTGTAGATTGATACGGTCTCCAGTATTTTCCATCATAACCATTTCACCTTTACGGCGAGTTACCATATCAATAATACGGCTAGAGTATTCTTCAGGAACATTAATTGTAAGCTCTTCAATTGGTTCACATCTTTGACCCTCAATTTGTTTGAAAATAACCTGAGGCTGACCAACTTGAAGCTCATAACCTTCACGGCGCATAGTTTCAATAAGTACAGATAAGTGTAGCACGCCACGACCAGACACAATCCACTTTCCGTCTTCTTCACTCTTTTGTACACGAAGAGCTAAGTTTTTATCAAGTTCTTTGACCAAGCGTTCGTGAATATGTCTAGAAGTAACAAACTTACCATCTTTACCAAAGAAAGGAGAGTCGTTAATTGTAAATAACATACTCATGGTAGGTTCATCAATTTTAATTGGAGCCAATGGTTCTGGATTTTCATAATCGCAGATAGTATCACCAATTTCAAATCCATCAACACCTACAATAGCACATATATCGCCAGAAGAAACTTCTTGAGCTTTTACTCGACCAAGTCCTTCAAAAACATGAAGTTCTTTGATTTTTGATTTTACGGTAGAGCCATCTCTTTTTGATAAGGTGATGTTCATACCTTCTTTTAGGGTACCTCTGTGTACACGACCTACCGCAATACGCCCTGTATATGCAGAATAGTCTAAAGAAGTAATCAACATTTGAGGAGTACCTTCTAATACTTGAGGTGAAGGAATGGTTTCGATGATGCAATCCAACAAAGGAGTAATGCTATCTGTTGGTTGTTTCCAGTTTTTGCTCATCCAGCCATTTTTAGCAGAACCATATAGAGTAGGGAAGTTTAATTGATCTTCAGTTGCGTCAAGATTAAACATCAAGTCGAAAACCATTTCATTTACTTCGTCCGGTCTACAGTTTTGTTTATCTACCTTATTAATAACAACGATTGGTTTTAATCCAATCTCTAGAGCTTTTTGAAGAACAAATCTAGTTTGAGGCATAGGACCTTCAAAAGCATCAGCTAGCAAAATACAGCCATCTGCCATATTTAAAACGCGCTCAACTTCTCCTCCAAAATCACTGTGCCCTGGAGTATCAATAATATTGATTTTTGTTCCTTTGTAATTGATCGATACGTTCTTCGATAATATGGTTATACCACGCTCACGTTCGATGTCATTGTTATCCAATATCAACTCGCCACTAGATTGGTTATCTCTAAATAGTTGACCTGCAGATAACATGCGGTCTACTAAAGTGGTTTTACCATGGTCAACATGGGCAATAATTGCAATATTTCTAATATTTTGCATAAATACCTATTATTTGCCTGCAAAGGTACGAAAAAGCGATTAGATATTTTGAGTAAATAGCGAATATATTCTGATAATCATGCTAATATATTAAAAAGAATACTTATCTTTGCATGCTCAAAGAATAGTTATATATATCACAAAAGCTAAAAATTATGTATTTAGACGTAGCTAAAAAACAAGAAATCTTTGAAAAGTACGGAAAGTCTAACACTGATACTGGCTCAGCTGAGGCTCAGATAGCATTGTTTTCATACCGTATTTCTCACCTAACTGAGCACATGAAGCTCAATAGAAAAGATTATAGCACAGAGAGAGCTCTTACAAGACTAGTAGGTAAACGTCGTGGTTTACTAGACTATTTAAAAGATGTAGATATTGAAAGATATCGTAGCATCGTTAAGGCTCTAGGACTTAGAAGATAATCTAATAAGTCGAAAAAGAACTTTGAAAAGCCCCTTATTAAGGGGCTTTTCTATTTCTATGACTATAAGTTGGCTTACATTAAAGATTTGAGTACTTTTGCTTAACTATTTTAGGACTTTAATCACTATTTTTAGTGGTTTAGTACTATTTTAGTAAGCGTTAATCTTATTTTTAATCACTAAATTAGAGAGTATATCATTATGAATTTTAGCAATCTTTGTAATAAGATCTTTCTGCAAGCGACGAAAGATTATCATGTGACTGATAGTGTGGATGCCACAATTAAAAATCCATACGAGTTAAAAACGATTGAGTATTATTTATACTTAAAAAACTGGATTGATGCCGTACAATGGCACTTTGAGGATATTATCCGTGATCCAAATATTGATCCAATTGCAGCTCTTAAATTAAAGAGACGTATTGATAAATCAAATCAAGATCGTACAGACTTGGTAGAGTTAATTGATAGTTATTTCCTTGATAAATACAAAAGCGTAAAAATCAAAGAAGATGCAACTATTAATACAGAAAGTCCTGCTTGGGCTATAGATAGATTATCAATTTTAACATTGAAAATCTATCACATGGATGAAGAAACAAAACGTACGGATACTTCAAAAGAACATGTAGCACAATGTAAGTCTAAGTTGAATGTTTTGCTTGAACAGCAAAAAGATCTATCAACTGCTATAGACCAATTAATTGAAGATATCGAAGCTGGTAGAAAATATATGAAAGTGTACAAACAAATGAAAATGTACAACGATCCTAATTTGAATCCAGTTCTTTATGCAAAGAAATAAATAACACATGGCACGTATATTAATTATACGATTTTCGGCGATTGGAGACGTCGCAATGACTGCGCCTATCGTACATTCTCTAGCTCTGCAATATCCAGAGCTAGAGATTACTGTACTTAGTCGTAATTTCCTTCAACCGATTTTCAAAGAAATGCCTTCTAATGTAAAATTTTTAGGGGCAGATTTAAAAGGTGAACATAAGGGAATAGCTGGCTTGAATAAACTATTCAAAGAGTTGAAAAAGTACAAGTTCGACTATGTTGCAGATTTTCACAATGTCTTGAGATCAAAATATTTGGGATTGAGATTCAAGCTAGAGGGAGTGCCTGTAGCTACTGTCTTTAAAGGGCGTGCAGGTAAACGTAAATTAGTAAGAAGAAATAACAAAGTCTTTGTTCGACAAAAAAGTCTTTTTCAGAGATATACTGATGTCTTAGAATATTTAGGTTTCCCAATTTCAGCCAATTTTGATTCTATCTTTGGAGAGGGTAAAGGCGATTTTTCTAAAATAAAAGAAGTAGTAGGAGATAAAAATCAGAAATGGTTAGGTATAGCTCCTTTTGCTCAGCATAAAGGTAAAATCTATCCAATAGAAAAGATGGAAAAGGTTCTCGCTCATTTTGCAAATGAGAAAAGAGTCAAAATTTTCTTATTTGGAGGTGGAGCCAAAGAGAAAGCAGTCTTTGATGAATGGGTAAAAAAATACCCGAGTGTTATGTCTATGATTGGGAAGTTTGATATGGAACACGAGCTTATCCTGATGAGTTACTTAGATTTAATGCTCTCTATGGATTCATCAAATATGCATTTGGCATCACTTGTCAATGTTCCTGTATTATCTATCTGGGGAGCAACTCATCCGTATGCAGGATTTTTAGGTTGGAAGCAATTACCTACCAATACAATTCAAATAGAAGATCTCCCTTGCAGACCTTGTTCTGTTTACGGACAAAAGGAATGTTATAGAAAAGATTATGCTTGTCTAAATAGAATAGAACCACAAGTTATTATTGATAGAATAGAACGTGATTTTAGTCTGTAATAGGGCTAAATAGCGTTATCTTTATATGTATAAAAGACTAATAAACCCCAAGTACATTCATTTAACCTCTTTTTTAGAAAAGTTACCAGATGTTTTTGAGACATCTGGCGAAACTATATATACTGGTCGCAACTTAATAAAAGTTTTTGAGGTAGAAGGGCTAACTGTAAATGTAAAACGCTATGGCGTACCTTTATTAATTAACCGCTTCGCTTATACGTTTTTTAGAAAGCCAAAGGGTTTTCGAGCTTATACCTATCCTTATATTTTAGCTGAACGAGGTATCAATACTCCAGAGCCTATAGCCTATATGGAAGAACGCTCCATGGGATTAATTAAATATTCCTACTTTGTAAGTATCCAATCTCCTTATAAATCATTTCTTTATGAAATAGGGAATATGGAGGTTGATGAAATAAAGGAGTTTACGAAAGCTTTTGCTCTATTTACTTCGGATATGCATAAAAAAGATGTATACCATAAAGACTACTCACCTGGGAATATATTGTGCGGAAAGAAGGATGGTGAATATGATTTTTGTTTAGTAGATATTAATCGAATGGAGTTTGGCCCAGTAAATGTCGAAAAAGGTTGTGCTAACTTTGCTCGATTATGGGGTCAACCTTCTTTTTTTAGATATTTAGCAAAAGTATATGCTGATGATAGAGATGCTGATGTAAATGAATGCATTGAATGGGTAATGCATTATCGAAAGAAGTTTTGGAAGTATTATTCAGGGAAATATAAGGTTCGATATAATTTAAAATTTGATTAAATTGATCATAAATCTGCACACATAATAATTATTATTACTGAGTGTGGATTTTTTATTTTTGTACTCAAATAGACTACTTCTAAGAGCTGTTTAAAGAAATAAAGTCTGTTAAATATAAAGCATTATTCTTTAGAGATTTGCGTAATGAAGGCTACTCATCTAACTTAGCCAAATATCTATTTATTTCTGTTTAGAAGTATTCTCAAGGGATGTTATTGATTTGAAAACAGCATGAGTTCATGTTGAAGTAACTTTTCAAAGTGAAAATGAGAAATACCTAATAGTTTGACAAAAGACAATAAGTTATAATAAAAGTATATGAAAGATTTCCTAAAGATTTTAAGGAGGTTTATCCCTCCATATAAAGCGTATGTAATATGGGCTACTGTTTTAAATCTTCTATCAGCTGTATTGAATATCTTTTCATTTACACTGATTGCCCCCATTTTATCTATTCTATTTGAAACAGATAAAGCCGTATATCATTTTATACCCTGGGAAACTGAAGGTTTAAATACCAAGGAAATCCTCTATAATAATGCTTATTATTATGTGACTGATTTAATAAATACTTACGGAGGATCGACTACGTTGATGATTCTCGGAGTGTTTCTTGTTGTTGGAACTTTATTAAAGACCGCTTGTTACTTTGGTTCATCTGCAGTGATGATTCCTTTAAGAACCGGTATTGTAAGAGATATCCGCACACAGTTATATAATAAAGTGCTTGATTTGCCGATTGCTTTTTTCTCAGAAGAAAGGAAAGGAGATATTATTACGCGTATGAGTGGTGATGTCTCCGAAGTTGAAAATTCGGTGACCAGCTCTTTGGATATGCTTTTAAAGAATCCTATTTTAATTGTTGTTTATTTCTCTACACTGCTAATTATTAGTTGGGAGTTAACCTTATTTACCCTTATTGTACTGCCTTTCATGGGATGGTTTATGGGCATTATAGGTAGAAGATTAAAAAGACAATCTTTAGAGGCACAAGAGAAATGGAGTAATTCTATGTCTCAAATGGAAGAAACTTTAGGTGGGCTTAGAATTATAAAAGCCTTCGTTGCTGAGAAGAAAATGTCTGCTCGATTTTTGCAATCAAGTAATGAGTATCGTTCTGCCATTAATAGAGTGGCAACACGTCAAACCCTAGCCCATCCTATGAGTGAGTTTTTAGGAACAATCCTAATTGTGATAGTATTATGGTTTGGTGGAACTTTAATATTAAGCAATAATTCTGCTATTGATGCTCCTGCGTTTATGGTTTATATGGCTATGCTATATAGCTTAATAAACCCATTAAAAGAGTTCTCAAAAGCAGGTTATAACATTCCAAAAGGCTTGGCTTCAATGGAACGTATTGATAAAATACTGCAAGCAGAAAGTACTATTGTAGACAAGGAAAATGCTAAATCACTCAACACCCTTCAAGATTCTATAGAGTTTAAGAATGTCAGTTTTAGCTATGACTCTGTTAGAGACGTATTAAAGAATATCAACCTAAGCGTTAAAAAAGGTCAGACAATTGCTCTTGTTGGTCAGTCTGGGTCTGGTAAATCCACTTTGGTAGATTTGCTTCCTCGCTATCATGATGTTACATCGGGAGAAATAAGTATTGATGGAATTGATGTTAGAGATATTAAAATATCCGACTTACGAAGTATTATAGGAAATGTCAATCAAGAGGCTATTCTTTTTAATGATACATTCTTAAATAATATAGCTTTTGGAGTAGAATCTGCTACTTTGGAAGAGGTTATGGAAGCAGCCAAAATAGCTAATGCCCATGAGTTTATTATGGAAACAGAAGATGGGTATAATACGAATATAGGTGATCGTGGAAGTAAACTTTCTGGAGGTCAACGTCAGCGTATCAGTATTGCTCGTGCTATCCTTAAAAATCCTCCTATATTAATACTCGATGAAGCTACGTCAGCATTGGATACAGAGTCTGAAAGACTTGTACAAGAGGCATTAGAGCACTTGATGAAATCACGTACCACGATAGCGATTGCACATCGTCTATCCACTATAAAGAACGCAGATGAAATCTGTGTCCTTTATGAAGGAGAAATAGTAGAGCGAGGAAAACATGAAGAGCTACTAGCTCGAAATGGTTATTATAGAAGATTGAATGATATGCAGAGCTTGTAAGTTTATTTGCGACCAAAGTCTGCAGGTATTTCACCCCATTTCTCAGTTTCCCATTTGTAAATAGGAGTTGAGTAAGAATTAGATTTCAGCCACTTTTCTGCCCTAGCAATTAGGTCATAAACAGTGGCTGTTTTTGTGTTTCTTTCTAATTTGGTCTTGCATTTTTTTTGTTTAATCCAGCTGATCGCATTTCGACTATCGCTATAAATTGGCATATCCCATCCTTGTTGCTTTAAATATGCAAGGCCATGCACTAAAGCTAAGAATTCTCCTATGTTATTTGTGCCTTGAATAGGACCATAATGAAACAATTGCTGACCAGTAGCTGTGTATACACCTCTATATTCCATTGGACCAGGATTTCCACTACAAGCAGCATCTACACACAGACTGTTTTCAAAAACCTCGGCAGGAATTTGTTGCTTTTGTAAGTCTTTGGGGTCAGAATTAGTGCTAGTTTTCTTCTGAAAAAAATCATAAGGTGAAGAAGCATAGGCATATTCTGCTTTTTCAAGTGTAGGAAAAGACTTATAAAGAGCGCCTTCATAACCATTTATCTGAAGTTGACAGTCTGTCCAGCTTGTATAGATACCTGGGTTAACACCCTTCCAAACAACATAATATTTCTGCTTTTTTGCCATATAACCAATAATTTTCATCAAAGTTACGCATATCTATTAGTATGATAAAATAGTTGGCAGTGAAAGGATCTATAAATTATGAAATCTATGCTCTCAGCTCTTAAAAAACTTTTTAACTTTGTTATAAATAAAATAGGGTATGCAACGAATATTTTTAATAGGATACATGGGGGCTGGTAAGACTATTTTAGGTTCTCCTTTGGCCAAAGAGCTTGGTATGTCTTTTATCGATCTTGATATTTTTATAGAGAAACGGTATCATAAGACGATTAATGAACTATTTCATGAATATGGAGAGCAAGAGTTTCGTTTAATTGAGCAGAAAACACTAAAAGAGGTTGCAGAATTTGAGGATATAGTGATTTCTACTGGTGGAGGAACTCCTTGTCATTTTGACAATATGGATGTGATGAATAAGGCTGGAACTACTATTTATTTGGAGGTAAGTACATCCGTGTTATTTGAACGTTTAAAGTTGGGTAGGAGAAAACGTCCCATATTAAAAGATAAAACAGATAATGAATTACTTAGCTTCATAGAAGAATCTTTGTCAAAAAGAGTCAATATTTATCGTAAATGTCATCATCAATTTTTAGTAGATGATTTGAATAGTGTAGAGTCTGTAACACGGACAGCTAAACTTATAGCTAGGACTATAAATGAGAGAGTTAAAAGGTCTTAGTGCTCTTTGTGTAAATAAATAAGACATTCTTTACCCTAAAAAGTAATATTATTCTTTCATTCAAACTATTTCGATTAAATCTTCGGATAATGAATTAGTTATACCCTCATTCTCTTGCTTTTGAACTATCTGTTGAATACCTTGTTTGATAAATACAATTAGTTTTAAATATTTTGTGGCAATAGAAGTTGTTTAATCTAGATTAATATCTATTTTTGCGACCCAATTGTTTTACTTATTTAATAAGGTTTTGATAATATGAGAAAATGGAGAATTGAAGATTCTGAGGAGATGTATAATATCAATGGTTGGGGAAACCCATATTTCCGTATTAATGAAAAAGGAAATGTTGAAGTAACCCCTCGTGAGAACGCTGCATCTGTAGACTTAAGAGAGCTTATAGATGAGATGCAACTAAAGGATATTGCCACACCTCTTTTGGTACGATTTCCTGATATATTGGATCATCGTATTGAAAACACCGCTCAATGTTTTAAACAGGCATCTGAAGAGTACAATTATAAAGCTCAAAACTTTATTATTTACCCTATTAAGGTAAATCAAATGCAGCCTGTGGTAAGTGAAATTATAAGTCATGGTAAAAAGTTTAACCTTGGCTTAGAAGCAGGGTCTAAACCAGAATTACATGCTGTTATAGCTATCAATACAGACTCAGAATCTTTAATTATTTGTAATGGATATAAAGATGAAAGTTATATTGAACTAGCTCTTCTTGCTCAAAAAATGGGTAAGAGAATCTTTCTTGTTGTTGAAAAGATGAATGAATTAAAGCTGATTGCTCGTTTGGGTAAAAAGCTGAACGTACGTCCTAATATAGGTATTCGTATTAAATTAGCTTCATCAGGTAGTGGAAAATGGGAAGATTCAGGTGGTGATGCAAGTAAATTTGGATTGACTTCAAGTGAGTTACTAGAAGCTTTGGATTACTTAGAAAGCAAAGATATGAAAGATTGCTTAAAACTGATCCACTTCCATATTGGTAGTCAAGTAACTAAAATTAGGAGAATTAAAACTGCTCTACGTGAGGCTTCTCAATTTTATGTCCAATTACACAAATTGGGCTTCGCTGTTGAGTTTGTAGATGTAGGTGGTGGTCTAGGTGTCGACTACGATGGTACTCGTTCGGCAAGCACAGGAAGCAGCGTTAACTATACTTTGCAAGAGTATGTAAACGACTCTATCTCTTCTATGGTAGATGCGAGTGATAAAAATGGCTTGCCTCATCCTAATATTATAACAGAGAGTGGGAGAGCTTTGACAGCACATCACTCTGTATTAATCTTTGAGGTTCTGGAAACAACATCTCTTCCTGAGTGGGATGATGAAATGGTGGTTTCTGAAAATGATCATGAGCTGGTTCGTGAATTATATAGTATTTGGGATTCTTTAAATCAAAACTCGATGTTAGAGTCTTGGCACGATGCTCAACAGATTAGAGAAGAAGGGTTGGATTTATTTAGCCATGGTATCGTAGATTTAAAAACAAGAGCCCAAATAGAACGTTTATATTGGTCTATTACAAGAGAAATCAACCAGATTGCATCAGGATTAAAGCATACTCCTGAAGAGTTTGTTGGGTTGTCAAAATTGTTAGCAGATAAATATTTCTGTAACTTCTCTTTATTCCAGTCTTTACCAGACTCTTGGGCTATTGATCAGATCTTCCCAATTATACCAATTCAGAGATTGGATGAAAAGCCTAGTAGATTAGCTACATTGCAAGATGTTACCTGCGATTCGGATGGAAAGATTGCCAACTTTATTTCTCCTCGTAGTGTGTCGCACCATTTGCCAGTACATGCAGTGAAGCCAAATGAATCATACTATATTGGAGTATTTTTAGTAGGTGCCTATCAGGAAATTTTAGGAGACCTGCACAATCTATTTGGTGATACAAATGTAGTGCACGTATCAGTAAACTCAAAAACACATGTTATTGACCAGATTATCGATGGTGAAACTGTTGCTGAGGTACTAGAATATGTAGAATATAATCCAAAGAAACTAGTACGTGCTTTAGAAGGTTGGGTATCTAAGTCTGTTAAAGCTGGTAAGATCACACTAGAAGAAGGTAAGGAGTTTTTAGCAAACTATCGATCAGGATTGTATGGATACACATATCTCGAACAATAATTGAAAGATTACTAAAATCTAAAATATTTATAGCCTATGAGTTGTTAAACTTATAGGCTATATTTTTCTATATTTGTGAATATGAAAGAACAACTAACAATTGTAAAAGTGGGAGGAAAAATTGTTGAAGATGAGAAATCACTCAATAATTTGATATTAAAATTCAAACTGATACCTGGGAAAAAGATTCTTGTACATGGGGGAGGAAGATCAGCTACTCAAATGGCAGAACAATTAGGTATTCAGACTTCTATGGTAGATGGTCGAAGAATTACAGATCGAGAAATGCTAAAGGTAGTAACCATGGTATATGGAGGTTTGATAAATAAGAATATTGTCGCTAAACTTCAAAGTTCAGGAATTAATGCAATAGGGCTGACTGGTGCTGATGGAGATGTTATGCGTGCCCATAAAAGAGAAGTTGGAGATGTTGATTATGGTTACGTAGGGGATATAGATTCAGTAAACTCTTTATTACTAAGTCAATTGATGTATAGTGAATTAGTACCTGTTATGGCTCCATTAACTCATGATGGAAGAGGTTCTCTATTAAATACTAATGCAGATACAATTGCTAGTAGCTGTGCCTTGGCTTTGACTGAGTTTTTTCAAGTTAGTTTGATTTATTGTTTTGAAAAAAGAGGTGTCTTATCTGATGCTTCTGATAATAATAGTGTAATTGATAAGATAACGCCTCAACTATTCAAAAAACTTGTTGATGATGAGATTGTTGAAGGAGGAATGATTCCTAAACTAGAAAATGCCTTTTCTGCTTTAAATAAAGGGGTTGAAAAGGTTATTATTACATCTGTTGATCAACTATCTTCATCTGGTGGTACCTCTATACAACTGGACTAAATAAAAGGAATGATTAAAAAAGAGGATAATATATTAAGATACGAAGGCTTGGGAGATATTATTATAAAGCCTAACGCACGTGCTAAACGATTTGTCTTTCGGGTGAAAGATAATCGGCTGCAAATGACTACGCCTAAATATTCCTCTAAAAAAGAAATGTATCAGGCTGTATCCTCTATGTATGATAAACTAAAAAAACTGTTATCTAATAATACAAACCCTCTTATTGATTTAAATTTTTCAATTGATACTGAATTTTTTAAACTTAAAATTGAGGAAGGAAATAGGGAACGATTTTTAGCTCGTTCTGAATTGGGTGAGCTGTCTATTATTGCTCCTAAGTCTGTTGATTTTAATGATGTACAGCTTCAAGAGTGGCTGAAAAGAGTGATTATAGAGGCCCTTAGAAGAAATGCGAAAATTATTTTGGCCCCTAGACTATATATGCTTTCACAAAAACACAATATCCCTTACAATCAACTTAAAATCAATACAAGTGAGGGGAGATGGGGTAGCTGTTCTGGACGAAAGAATATAAATTTATCAGTTTATTTAGTCCTTCTTCCAAAGCATTTGATTGATTATGTTCTTTTGCATGAACTATGTCATACTTATGAGATGAATCATGGTCCAAATTTCTGGGCATTGTTGAATAATCTAACTGAAGGCAGAGCTGAAGAACTAAATGAAGAACTGAAAAACTATCACACTTCAATTTTTAATTATTCAAAAGAGTGACCTTATTACTATGGATATCTTTTTTGAATTTGTAATTACCACCTTTATCAGATAGGTTGAAAATAGAAATCCCATTCGTTTCTTGATCAACAAATAGAAGTGCATTTTGGGATGCAAACTGGTGTATTTCAAGCTTCATAGGTTCCTTGATTACTACATCATGAAATAGTATGCTGTCATTTAGATGAATTTCTGTCATCTCATTTAAAAAGCCCTCGGAAAGTGTTATCTCGTATATCCCTTCAAAAGTTTCTTCATTTTTACTGTTTAGGCGTAAACTCATATAGATGAAGATTACGACAATAAATATAACGGCAAAGGCTAGCATACCATTGCCTATCATAAATTGTTTGTTTGTATTTAAGTGCTTACTCATATCAATTATTTATAAGGACAAAAATAACTATTAAAGTTAGATTTAAGGATCTAGACCTTTAAATTATCAAGATATTGAGTAGTTTATCTTGATTGCTTGTCTTATTATTGAATTCTCACATTTGTTTTTTTGGTATCGTATTGATGTTAAAAAGAATAAGAAAGGGGGAGCTTCTAAAAGTGTTTTTGAAGTGGGGGAGTGTTTTCCTCTATTTTGTTTCATTAAAATAGCTTAATAAATATCCTTAAAAAAAGGTCATACTATTAGTAAGAGATACCTTGTAGTGGTATTATTATTAAAAGGTCTATCTATGACTTTAAAATGCAATGAAAAAACTTCATCTGATATTATTAGGTGTTCCGTTTTGGTCCTTTTTTATGAAAAATAGAGATAAAAGAGGTGATAATTATCTTAATAAATAGTAAAATCGTACAAAATAGCGTGTAAATCTGTAGTTTTGCAGAATACGCAAAAATATTATGGAAAACAAACAAACTTCACAATCACAAAATCCCCTTAAATGGATTCCAACGGCATATTTTGCTATGGGACTTCCTTTTATTGTTTTAAGTATGGTCTCTGTTTTGATGTTCCAAGACTTAGGGGTATCTAAAGCTAGTATAACTTTCTGGTTATCAATTATTACACTCCCATGGACATTAAAACCTTTATGGAGCCCTTTTCTTGAATTATTTAAGACAAAGAAATTCTTTGTTGTATTGACACAGTTGGTAACAGGTATCACTTTTGCTTTAGTTGCATTTAGTTTACATCTTCCTGAATTTTTTCAAATAGCTATTGCCCTTATGGGGGTTATTGCTATAAGTGGAGCTACTCATGATATAGCTCTAGATGGAATCTATTTATCAGTTTTATCACCAAAAGTTCAGGCTCAATACATTGGTTGGCAGGGTGCCTTTTATAATATGGCTAAACTTCTATCTTTTGGTGGGTTAGTTTATGTCGCCGGTGTACTGAAAAATAGTTTAGGAGCACTTGAAGCTTGGACTATTATTATGGGAATTTTTTCTGCTATAATGGTTTGTGCAGCTTTATATCATATAAAAGTTTTGCCAACAGGAGGACAATCTCAGGACCAAGTGAGATCAGTCAAAGAAACATATCATGAATTAATTGAGATAATTATCTCTTTCTTTAAGAAAAAACATATTATTTGGTATATTATCTTCATAGTTCTATATAGATCTGCAGAGGGTTTAGCAATGAAGGTTTTACCTTTGTTCTTGGCAGATGATGTTGTGAATGGAGGGTTAGGATTAAGAACTGAGCAAATAGGTATTATAAATGGAATCTGTGGAGCTTTGGCTTTTGTAATAGGCTCTATACTAGGAGGATATTATATTAGTAGATTTAGTTTGAAAAAAACCTTATTCTCACTATGTTGTATTTTCAATATACCCTTTGTTATCTATTTATTATTTGCAATATACCAGCCAAGCTCACTTCCTGCAATCGGTTTAGGTGTCACTTTTGAATGGTTTGGTTATGGTTTCGGATTTGTAGGTTTAACCCTATTTATGATGCAGCAAGTAGCTCCAGGAAAGCATAAAATGGCTCACTATGCCTTTGCTTCTGGAATTATGAACTTAGGTGTGTTAGTACCTGGTGCAATAAGTGGGTTAATTGCTGAAAGTGTTGGATATAAAAACTTTTTTATCATAGTTCTAGTAGCTGCTATTCCAGCATTCATAGTAACGGCATTAGTCCCTTTTACTTATGACAATGGAGATCCAGTGAAAGAATAATAAACTTCTATTTATTAATATTATGAGCAAACTTAAAAATGTAGGTCCTGTAATGCCAGAAATGCCTTGGGAAGATAGACCCGAAGGATGTAAAGATGTAATGTGGCGTTATTCAAAGAACCCTGTTATTGGACGTTATCAAATTCCTTCATCAAATAGTATCTTTAATAGTGCAGTTGTTCCTTTTGAGGATGGTTTTGCCGGTGTATTCCGCTGTGACAATAAAGCTGTTCAGATGAATATCTTCGCAGGTTTTAGCAAGGATGGTATTAATTGGGATATAAACCACGAACCTATTCAGTTCAAAGCGGGTAATACCGAAATGATTGAATCTGAATATAAATATGATCCTCGAGTTACATGGATAGAAGATCGTTATTGGATAACTTGGTGTAATGGTTATCATGGACCAACTATTGGAATTGGATATACTTTCGACTTCAAAGAGTTTTTTCAATGTGAGAATGCTTTTCTACCATTTAATCGTAATGGAGTATTATTTCCTCAAAAGATTGACGGAAAATATGCTATGTTAAGTCGCCCAAGTGATAATGGTCACACACCTTTTGGTGATATTTATATTAGCTATAGTCCTGATATGAAATATTGGGGAGAACATCGTAGTGTTATGAAAGTTACTCCATTCCCAGAAAGTGCTTGGCAATGTACTAAAATTGGTGCTGGTTCAGTTCCTTTCTTAGTGGAAGAAGGCTGGTTGATGTTCTATCATGGAGTGATTACTACTTGTAATGGTTTCCGTTATGCTATGGGGTCAGCAATTTTAGATAAAGATGACCCATCTAAGGTGTTATATCGTACTCGTGAATACTTACTAGGACCAGCTGCTCCCTATGAGCTTCAAGGTGATGTTCCTAATGTGGTTTTCCCATGTGCTGCTTTACAAGATGGTAAAAAAGTTGCTGTTTATTATGGTGCTGCTGATACTGTAACTGGAGTTGCCTTTGGTTATATTGATGAAATTGTTGAGTTTACAAAACGAACAAGCATCATATAATTTGATTATCTAAAACTTTAAAAGACTGTTTACATGAAAAAACTGTTAACCTCTATCTTTTTATTTTCTTTTTGTTTTTCTATGAGTGCTCAAAACTCACAGAAAGCTTTAGTTGATTATGTAGATCCTTTTATAGGTACTACAAACTTTGGTACTACCAATCCTGGTGCTATTACGCCTAATGGATTAATGTCGGTTGTTCCATTTAATGTAATGGGATCCAGCGAAAATACATATGACAAAGATGCTCGATGGTGGTCAACACCTTATGAGTATACAAACAATTTTTTCACTGGTTACTCTCATGTTAATTTAAGTGGTGTGGGTTGTCCTGAGTTAGGATCACTACTTTTAATGCCAACGACTGGAGAACTAAATGTAGATTATACTCAATATGGAAGTAAATACAAAGATGAGGTTGCTACTCCTGGTTATTATAGTAACTTCTTAACTAAATATAATGTAAAAACTGAAGTAACTGCTACCCCACGAACTGGTTTAGCTCGTTTCACTTTCCCTAAGGGGCAAGGTAACGTTTTACTTAATTTAGGAGAAGGCTTGACGAATGAGTCGGGAGCTATGGTTAGACGTGTAAATAATCAAGAATATGAAGGAATGAAACTGCTTGGGACTTTTTGTTATAACTCCCAAGCAGTTTTTCCTATTTACTTTGTTATGCGCATTAGTAAAGTTCCAGCAGAAACTGGGTACTGGAAAAAACAACGTCCAATGACAGCGGAGGCTGAATGGGATGCTGATCAAGGTAAAAACAAGCTTTATACAAAATATGGTAAAGAGATTGCAGGAGATGATATAGGAGTTTATTTTTCTTTTGATACCGAAGAAAACGAGCAGGTTGAGGTGCAAATGGGAGTATCCTTTGTTAGTATTGAAAATGCTCGTTTGAACCTAGAGACAGAACAAAAAGATAGCCATTTCGATAAGATCTATCAAGATGCTCGCAATTTATGGGAAAAGAATTTAGCTCGTATCACGGTAGAAGGTGGTACAGAAGATCAAAGAAAAATATTCTATACATCACTTTATCATTTACTTATTCATCCTAATATTCTTCAAGATGTAAATGGGGAATATCCTGCAATGGAAAGTGATAAAATCTTAACAACAAAGGGTAATCGTTATACTGTATTTTCATTGTGGGATACGTATCGAAATGTACATCAATTATTGACTTTAGTTTATCCTGAACGTCAGATGGAAATGGTACAGACGATGCTTGATATGTATAGAGAGCATGGTTGGTTACCTAAGTGGGAGCTATATGGTAGAGAAACTTTAACCATGGAAGGAGACCCAAGTATCCCAGTAATAGTTGATTCATGGATGAAAGGATTGCGCGATTTTGATGTGGATTTAGCTTACGAAGCAATGTATAAATCGGCTACTCTTCCTGGGAATGAAAATTTAATGCGCCCCGACAATGATGATTATTTGAGTTTGGGTTATGTTCCATTACGTGAAAAATATGATAATTCTGTTTCTCATGCCTTAGAGTACTATATCGCTGATTATTCATTGTCCAAATTTGCTCAGGCTCTAGGAAAGAAAGAAGATGCTAAGATGTTCTATAGTCGTTCATTAAACTATAAACACTATTATAGTAAAGAGTTTGGAACATTCCGCCCTAAGCTACCTGATGGAACATTCTATACTCCTTTTAATCCACTGCAAGGTGCTGATTTTGAACCAAACCCAGGTTTTCATGAGGGCAATTCATGGAATTATACATTCTATGTACCACATGATGTGTATGGACTGGCTAAGCTGATGGGTGGAAAAACCAAGTTTATCAATAAGTTACAAATGGTTTTTGATAAAGGGTATTACGATCCAGCTAATGAGCCAGACATTGCATATCCATACTTGTTCTCTTATTTTAAAGGAGAAGAATGGAGAACATCTAATGAAGTTCATCGTCTATTAAAAAAATATTATACTACGAAACCTGATGGAATACCAGGTAATGACGATACTGGAACGCTTTCTACATGGGCTATTTTTAATATGATAGGATTCTATCCTGATTGTCCTGGTTTGCCGGAATATACACTTGTTTCGCCTGTATTCGATAAGGTTACTATTGAGTTAAGCCCTAAGTGGTATAAAGAAAATGAATTGATAATTGAAGTTAATAGAAATTCACCTGAAGATATTTATATAGACAAAGTGACTTTAGGAGGCAAACAGATAAAGAAATATCGTATCACTCATGATGAATTAGTTCATGGTGGGCATCTGATCTTTGATCTGAAATCAACCAAATAAGAATATAAACACATAATACTTATAAAATGATAAGAAGAGTATTTTTTTTACTAAGTCTTATTATTGTTGGTGTAGGGGTTGTTGATGCGCAAAAGGTGTCAGTAATCCCTACTCCTTTATCAATAGAAGACATTCAAGGAGAGTTCAAGTTTGGCAATAAGCTTAAATGGTATTCAAATGCTGATAAGCAGGCTCAGAAACATTATCAAGAGTTATTAACTAAGAGCTTAGATATTAAAGATTGGAATCAAACTTCATTAAGAAAAAGTCAAATAGCTTTAGTCTTAGTCAATCAGCTAGATTCATCTTTAATACAAGAAGAGGCCTATGAGTTAGAGATTAATAAAAATCAGATTGTGATTAAAGCTACTTCTGAAGCAGGGCTTTTTTACGGATTGCAAAGTTTAATTCAAATTGCGACAGATCGATCTAATTATTTTAGTAAGACCTTACCTTGTGTGAGAATACAAGATGAACCCAGGTTTGGGTATCGTGGGTTTATGCTTGATGTTTCTAGGCACTTTTTCCCTAAAGAATTTGTAAAAAAACAAATTGATGCGCTGTCATTTTTTAAATTGAATAGGCTACACTTGCATCTTACTGATGCTGCTGGTTGGCGTATTGAGATTAAAAAATATCCTCGCTTAACAGAATTTGCTGCATGGAGAACAGATGCTAGCTGGAAAAAATGGTGGAATGGGGATCGAAAATATGTAGAAAAGGGTTCTTCTCAAGGTTTTGGAGGTTATTATACGCAAGACGATATTAAAGAAATGGTTGCATACGCTTCCAAAAAGCATATTACAATTATTCCAGAAATCGAAATGCCAGGGCACTCTGAAGAGGTACTCGCTGCATACCCAGAATTATCATGTGCTGGTGTACCTTATAAAAACTCTGATTTTTGTGCAGGTAATGATTCGGTATTTACTTTCCTTGAAAATGTTTTATCTGAAGTTATTGAGCTGTTCCCTTCTGAATATATTCATGTTGGGGGTGATGAAGCAGGAAAAGGAGCTTGGAAAACATGTCCTAAATGCCAGCAAAGAATAAAAGAAAACAATTTGAAGGATGTTGATGAACTTCAAAGTTACTTTATGGAGCGTATGAACCTTTTTTTAAAATCGAAAGGAAGAAAGCTTTTAGGTTGGGATGAAATAATACAAGGAGGATTAGCCGAGGGAGCTACTGTAATGTCTTGGAGAGGAATAGAAGGGGGAATTCATGCGGTGGAAACGGGTCACCATGCTGTAATGACTCCTGGAGAATTTTGTTATTTTGATACCTATCAAGATGCTCCTTATACTTTACCAGAAGCTATTGGAGGATATTTACCATTAGAAAAGGTATATAGCTACGATCCAATTATTAGTTCTTTTACTGAGGATCAAAAAAATCTGATTGATGGTGTACAAGCAAATTTATGGACAGAATATGTACCTACAACAGATCATGTGGAGTTGATGATTTATCCTCGTCTATTTGCTCTAGCAGAAGTAGCTTGGACTGAGCCAGCGAGGAAAGATTGGAATAGTTTCAATCAAAAATCGTTACAGATGGTTGAACTAATGAAAAAATGGGGCTATCATCCTTTTGAATTGAGTCAAGAAGTAGGAAATAGAGTAGAAGCAAAAGAACTATGTGAACATCTTGCTAGAGGAAAAAAAGTGCAGTACAACGCTCCCTATAGTTCTAGCTATATAGCAAATGGTGATGAAACTCTAACAGACGGTATTAGAGGTGGTTGGACTTATGGTGATAAGCGTTGGCAGGGCTTTATTTCTCCCGAACGACTAGATGTGATTATTGATTTGGAAAAGATCGAAGATATTCATGAAATTTCAGCTGATATCATGCAAAGTCCTGGTGCTGAGGTTTATTTACCTTCTCAAATATTGATAGAAGTTTCTGAAGATGGTGAAAATTTTACTACCTTGATGAATAAAACCTTCGAAGTTGAAAAAGGATCATCCATTTTGATAAAAAAATACGCTTGGGAAGGTCAAGCTAGTGGTCGTTTTGTAAGATTTGTAGCTAGATCTAGTAAAGACTTAGGAGGTTGGATTTTCACAGATGAAATTATAATAAAATAGTAAAGTCATGACTAAACAACTTAAACTTTGTCTCTTTGCATTCACTTTATTGATTTTAGGGGGATGTAGTCAGGCACACTTTATTAATGATGAGACTTATCTACAGCAATTGACTCAAGATTATGAGTCGAAAGAACGTTCTATGCAACAAGGGAACTTTTTTGATGATTTGCGTCTTCTTAAAATGACTAAAGCGGAACGAGAAGCCATGATGTTTCTGTATGCTTATATGCCCTCTTCAGATATTACAGACTATTCCACTTCTTATTTTTTAGAAAATGTACGCTTAACCTTTCAAGCTCAGAAAGAGATGAGTTGGGGTGCATCTGTTCCAGAAGAATTAGTTCGTCATTTCGTGTTGCCAATTCGTGTAAACAATGAAAACTTAGATACATCCCGAGATGTTTTTTATTCTGAACTCAAAGACAGGGTTAAAGACCTTAGTATGAAAGATGCTATTTTAGAAGTTAATCATTGGTGTCATGAGAAGGTGGTTTACCAACCTAGTGATGCAAGAACAAGTTCACCATTGGCCTCTGTGAAAACTGCTTATGGACGCTGTGGAGAGGAGTCAACTTTCGCTGTAGCAGCATTACGTTCGGTAGGAATTCCTGCTCGACAAGTTTATACTCCTCGTTGGGCACATACCGATGATAACCATGCATGGGTTGAGGCTTGGGCAGATGGGGAATGGTATTTCCTAGGTGCTTGTGAACCTGAACCCGTTTTGAATTTAGGTTGGTTTAATTCTCCTGCAAGTAGAGGTATGTTGATGCATACAAAAGTGTTTGGTCGCTACAATGGTCCCGAGGAGATTATGGAGGAAACTCTAAACTATACAGAGATAAATGTGATTGAAAACTATGCCCCTACAGCCAATGCAAAAGTTTTTGTATTAGACGATAGTAGAGAATTTGTTTCGGGTGCTAAAGTAGAGTTTAAAGTTTACAATTATGCTGAGTTCTATACGGTTGCTCAAAAATTCACGAATGGTGAAGGTTACACATCACTGACAGCAGGAAAGGGAGATATGCTGGTATGGGCTTCAAAAGGAGATCGATTTGGCTTCACGAAATGCTCTTTTGGTGAAGAACAAGAAGTTGAAATAGTCTTAAATCATTCTGCTGATGATCATTTTAATGTAGAACTAGATATAGTTCCTCCAGTTGAAAGTGCTCATTTACCCGAGGTTACTCCAGAGCAAAGAGCTCAAAATGATAAGAGGATGGCTGAAGAAGATGCTATTCGTAAAGCTTATGTAAGTACTTTTGTTACCAAAGATCAAGCGGCTCAAAAAGCGGATGAGTGGCAGTTGAATAAGGAAAAGGTTGTAAAATTTCTAATAGGCTCAAGAGGAAATCATGAAACTATTTCTTCTTTCTTAGCTCAAGCAGTTGTTGAGAAACAAGGTGATTTGGCATTAGAACTTTTAAATGTTCTTTCAGCTAAAGATTTACGAGATATTTCTTTAGAAGTACTAGAAGATCACTTATACAATAGTTTATTACCTAAAGACTTAACATTAGAGGCATATAAAGAAATTCTTAATCCTCGTGTTGAAAATGAGATGCTGACAGCTTATAAAGGATACTTTCAGGAAAAAATAGAAGAAGATGAAGCTGTAGAAATGCGTAAGAATCCTTTGATGCTAGTAAATTGGTGCAATCGTGAAATTACTGTTTTTAATGAACTGAATGCTCAAAAAATAAGAATGTCTCCTCAAGGAGTTTGGCTTTCTAGGACAACAGATAATTTATCAAGAGATATCTTTTTTGTAGCTGTTGCCAGGAGCTTGGGCATACCTGCATGGAAAGATGAAGTAACAAATAAAGTACAGTATCGAAATCTCATAACGAGAGAGGTGTTTGATGTAGATTTCTCTGCGGATGAAGAAACTAAAGCACCACAAGGAACTGTTATAGCTAAATACAAACCAATAAAGACGTTAAGTGACCCTAAATACTATACACACTTTACTATTTCTAAATATGAAAATGGAACATATCACCTTTTAAATTTTGATAGTGGAGATTCTGATATGGGAGAAGGGGCTACATGGTCCAATTTACTAGAAAAAGGCTTAAAATTGGATACTGGTAGTTATATGTTGGTGACAGGTACTCGTTTAGCTAGTGGTGCAGTTCTTTCATCTGTGAATTTATTTACAGTGAATGAGGGAAAAACTACTACGGTCAATTTAGTGATGAGAGAAGATAGTGAACAAGTTCAAGTAATAGGAAACTTTAACTCTGAATCAAAGTATCTACCACTAGAGGAAACGGAGCTGAAGAGTATTCTTCAAACGACAGGTAGAGGATATTTTGTAGTCGGGATACTTGGCGTTGGGCAAGAGCCGACCAATCATGCATTGAAAGATATTGCTGCGGTAAAAGAAGATTTAGAAAAATGGGGTAGAGGAATGGTCTTATTGTTTCCAGATCAGCAAAAAGCTGACAAGTTTAAAAAGGACGATTTCCCTAATCTTCCTTCAACTATAACATATGGTATAGATGTTGATGGAATTGTACAAAGAGATATTGCAGAGTCTATGAAGTTGAATAAATCGGCATTACCTATTTTTATTATAGCAGATACCTTCAATAGAGTAGTTTTTGTATCTCAAGGTTATACTATCGGACTAGGAAACCAATTAATGAAGACGATACATGGATTGTAAAATTTAAAATATATAAATGAGCATAAAAGCCTGTCTAATTTGTTTTAGATAGGCTTTTTTTGTGGCTGATTGAGGTTTAAATTGTGTTTTAAGAGGAATCATAGAACTCTTTTGACACCGACATGAGGATGACATGTCGGTGTCAAAGCATCCTCATGTCGGTGTTATGTAGTTAATGCAACTTGATTAGAATCTTCTATTCCCTTCATTCTGCTAAGGAGTTTGTACCAAAATAAAAGAGGGCTTGCTTAAGTAGCAAACCCTCTTTCTATATATCTAAATAAATCTTTTTTCTAATTAAAGAGTTACTTTTTTGGAAAGTAACTTTTGTAATTGGCCATTTAATCTTTGGCTCATGATTCCATTTCCCATTGCTTGGTATCTTTTGATACGGTACTGCAACATCATAATTTCATTTTCGTTCTTTTTCATCTTGTTCATCTTTTGTGATCCTCACGTTTTGAAGATCGGTTTTTTTATTTCTTTTAATTATCACTGCAAAGATACGACTTCTTTTGAATATAACATGTTATACAACATATAAATTTGCTTTTAATGCTATATTTAATTTTTAGAACGCATACTTGATTCTCCTTGTTACATTTATATTACATAACTTTGTGTTATAACTAAACTGATGACATGACAAAACGAATACCACACGCTTACACAATTATTTCTGTAGCAATATTATTATGTGCTGTATTATCTTGGGTTATTCCTGCCGGAGAATATGATCGAGAACAAATACTAGTAAATGGTGTAGAAAAAACTGTAATAGTTGAGAACTCTTTTCACTTAGTAGAACAATCTCCCCAAACTTGGCAGGTCTTTAGTTCTCTGCTTGTGGGTTTTGAAAGGCAGGCTGGAATTATTGCATTTCTTTTAATCATGGGAGGAGCTTTTCAGGTAATGAATGTAACTCGGTCTATTGATATTGGTATTTTTTCATTTTTAAACTATACTAAAAAGTTTGAAAAACATAAATGGATGCAACGGATTGGCGTCAATAATCTCATCATTGTGTCTGTAATGCTTCTCTTTAGTCTTTTTGGAGCAGTCTTTGGAATGTCGGAAGAAACTATAGCTTTTACTATTTTAGTGATGCCGCTAGCTATTCGCATGGGGTATGATTCTATTGTAGGAGTATGTATGGTTTATGTGGCAGCTCATATTGGCTTTTCAGGAGCAATGCTCAATCCCTTTACTGTGGGTATTGCACAGGGGTTTTCTGATCTACCTTTATTTTCAGGGATAGAATATCGACTTTTTTGCTGGGTGGTACTAACTACTTTAATCATCTTTTTTGTGTTGCGTTATGCTGCTAAAATAAAAAAGAATCCCAAAGCTTCTCCTATGTACGAAATAGATAGTTACTGGAGGAGTAAAGAAGATAGCGAAGATATAGCTCTTGAGTATAAGACAACTCGTTCTTCAAAAGTTGTTTATGGTTTAATACTCATAGCTTTGGTTTTATTCTCCATTCAATATCCTTATAGTACTTTTGAATTAGGGGGTAAAAGCTCTACATTGCTAGTCACACCAGTCTTAACAGTTTTATATGCTTTACTAGGGTTTGTAGGTTTGAGAAAATCGAATCATTTTTTTATATTAACCATCTTAGCGTTTACCATTATATTCCTTATTGTAGGAGTAATGGCACATGGCTGGTATCTACCCGAGATTTCGGGTATATTTTTAGCAATGGGTGTTATGGCTGGATTTGCAGATGGGTTAAAAACAGATAGTTTGATAAAGCATTTTCAAGATGGAGCAAAAGATATGCTGTCTGCAGCGATTGTAGTTGGCCTAGCAGGGGGTATTATTCAAATATTAGAAGATGGCTCTATCATTGATCCGATATTACATGGCTTAGCTTCATTACTTGGAGAAACAAGTAAAGTATTCTCTCTGACTATAATGTATATTATACAATCCCTAATAAACCTAATTATCCCTTCTGGAACAGCTAAGGCCGCATTGACTATGCCTATTATGGCTCCATTCTCAGATGTAATAGGGATTTCAAGACAAGCGACTGTTATGGCATTTCAGTTTGGTGATGGGTTTACAAATATGGTTACACCCACGTCAGCCGTATTGCTAGGTGTATTGGGTATAGCGAAAATTCCTTATGGAGTCTGGCTGAAATGGTTTTTTAAATACCTATTGTTTTTTATCCTTGTAGGATTCTTATTATTGATTCCTACTGTCACTATATCCTTAAATGGGTTTTAGGGATATTTAAAATTTTAATATGATTCAGAAATTATTCATACTTATATCAGTACTGGGAATATTTAGCTCTTGCATGAAGCACAAAGATAAGAATTATGATGTGTATATGGCTGTAGGAACATATACACAGAAAGAGAGTGAGGGAGTTTATCTATTGAAACTAAATACGGAAACAGGAGAATCTCTCTTTGTAGATACCCTTGAGGTGGAAAATCCTTCTTATTTAACAATCTCTTCTACCCAAGATAAAATGTATATAGTAACAGAAAGTAATGATATGATGCGTGATGCTGTACATCAAGTGGCAATAGATAAAGAGAAAGGGAAGCTTCAATTAGAACATTCTATATTAACACAAGGAGCCGCTCCTTGTTATGTATTGGAAATACCTTCTAGTCATAAGGTGGTTACAGCAAACTATATGAGTGGTAGTATTTCAGTATTTACACAAGATGACAATAATAATCTTGTAGACTTAGTAGAGGTAATACCTTTTTTGGGTAATGGTCCTATTAAAGAAAGACAAGAACAATCGCATTTACATTGTGTCTATCTTTCTCCCGATGATCATTATCTGTTTGCAAATGATTTAGGTTCAGATAAAATATATCGTTTTAATCTTGATTCTGTTGGGTTGGGACTTTCAGATGTTTGCTTCTCTCTAAAACCAGGGGCAGGACCTCGTCATACTGTATTCCATCCTAATCAGAAATGGGCTTATACTATAACAGAACTATCAGGTGAGGTTGTTGCTTATAAATATCAAGATGGAATATTACATGAGTTTCAGTCTATCATAGCGGATAGTTTACAAGTTCAGGGCTCTGGTGATATTCAAATTTCACCTAATGGCAAATTCTTGTATGCTTCAAATAGACTAGCTGGAGATGGTGTGGCTATCTTTAGAGTTGACCCTAAAACAGGTGGACTTGAGAGGATAGGGTATCAGTTTACAGGAAAGCATCCTAGAAATATAAACATAACTCCTAATGGTAAATATTTAGTAGTTGCTTGTAGAGATGAAGACTCCATAGAGTTTTATGAGATTGATTATAAAACAGGGCGTTTATTACCGACTCCTTTCTCTATAAATATTAGTATGCCCGTTTGTATCAAGTTTTTTTCTAATTAAATATGGCTACTCAAGGGTTGAATTTAATCATCCCTTCAATAATTAGTGGTATATATAGTTGATATACATAGGGTTTAATTGTTATCTTTGTTGGAGAGTAAGTAGATTCTTCTGCCTAAGAAAACAAATGAATCCTAATAAGTTATGACTAAATATTATTTATCTCTATTATTCTCTTTTTTAGTTACCTCCTGTCTTTTGGCTTCAAATACGGATAGAATGTGTCAAATAGATATTTCTCAGAATTGGGAATTCTCCCAAGCTCATAAAAATGAATGGCGACCAGCAACAGTTCCTGGTACTGTACATCAAGCTTTAATTAATCATAACTTATTGCCAAATCCTTTCTGGGGTTTAAATGAAGAAAAAATTCAATGGGTAGAGAATTATGATTGGGAGTATCGAACCTCTTTTATTCTTACCGATAAAGATTTAGCTCATTCCGGCGCTATGTTGTTTTTGGAAGGACTAGATACTTATGCTGATGTTTATCTCAATGGAACACTGCTTTTTAAAGCAGATAATATGTTCGTAGGTTATAAAGAAGAGGTGAGAAATATTTTGCGAGAAGGAGAGAATTTACTTTATATTTATTTTCATTCTCCTATAAATCACGTTATTCCCCAATGGGCTGCTAGAGGATTTGACTATCCTGCAGATAACGATCATCATAATCAAAAACTAAGTGTCTTTACTCGTAAAGCACCCTATAGTTATGGGTGGGATTGGGGTATACGCATGGTTACATCTGGAGTCTGGCGACCTATTAGTCTGACATTATATGATATTGCTCGCATAGATGATATGTACGTAGAGCAGAGGGAAATATCAAAAGAATCGGCAGATCTCAATTTAAACTTAGAGATCAATAGTCTCGTAGATGTGGAGGATGTACGACTAGAATTACTCTATGGTATAGGTACTAACTTAGAGATTCTTATTCAAAACTTAGATCTCAAAAAAGGACTTAATAAGAAGCAAATTCCGATAAATATAGTGAATCCAGAATTATGGATGCCAAATGGTTGGGGTGATCCTAATTTATATGATTTTGGGATAAATTTGTCAAATCCTGATGGTGATGTTTTTGCTACAAAACAAGTAAGAACAGGCTTAAGGACGATACGCTTAATTCACGAAGAGGATCAGAATGGACGATCTTTTTTCTTTGAAGTGAATGGCGAGCCCATGTTTGCTAAAGGTGCTAACTATATTCCTGATGATGCTCTGCTTCCTAATATTTCAGTGGATAGATATCAAAATCTATTTAGAGATATTAAAGATGCAAACATGAATATGATTAGAATATGGGGAGGTGGAACTTATGAGAATGATGTGTTTTATCAATTGGCTGATGAAAACGGTATTTTGATTTGGCAAGATTTTATGTTTGCTTGTACAACGTATCCTCACGATTCTCTGTTTTTAAAAAAAGTAAAGGAAGAAGCGACGTATAATATAAAGAGATTAAGGAACTATGCCTCTGTAGCACTCTGGTGCGGAAATAATGAAATATTAGAAGGTATTAAATATTGGGGTTGGGATAAGCGATTCTCTCCTGCTGTTTATAGTGATATGAAAGAGGGATATGAAATATTATTTAATCAACTACTACCTGAAGTTGTGAGTGATTTAGACCCCTTTCGATCTTATGTTCATAGTTCTCCTTACTCAGCTAATTGGGGTAGGCCAGAATCTTGGAAGTATGGAGATAGCCATAACTGGGGTATTTGGTATGGGAGAAAGCCTTTTGAAAGTTTGGATACCGAGCTTTCTCGCTTTATGAGCGAATTTGGATTTCAATCTTTTCCTGAAATGAAAACCATATCCACTTTTGCGGAGCCTAAAGATTATCAGTTAGAATCTGATGTAATGAATGGCCACCAAAAAAGTTCTGTAGGGAATGAATTAGTAGAAGCCAGTATGAAACGGTATTATAATGTACCAGAGCGATTTGAAGACTTTGTTTATGTAGGACTTGTATTGCAAGGGCAGGGGATGAAACATGGTTTTGAAGCTCATAGAAGAAATAAACCCTATTGTATGGGTACTCTGTACTGGCAATTAAACGATAGTTGGCCTGTGGTCTCTTGGTCGAGTATTGATTATTACGGAAATTGGAAGGCTATGCACTATCAAGCCAAAAGAGCTTTTGCTCCATTGGCATTGAATACTATTCAAGAAGGAGAGAATGTTAATGTGTATCTTTTATCAGATGAATTACGAGACTATGAAAATTTAGTTCTTGATTATGAAATAATCGATTTTCATGGAAAGAAATTGAAAAAAGGTTCCTTTCATAACTTATCTGTAAAATCAAATAGCAGTACTCAATTAGTGTCAAAGGATATGACAGAGTGGTTGTCTGGTTTAGACAAAAACAAAGTATTTCTAAACTTAAAGTTAAAACAGAAAAAGGGTATATTGGTAGAGGATCACTACTTTTTCGATGTCACAAAAAATCTAGAATTACCTGAGGCAAAAGTTACAACTCAAATAAAGAAAACAACCGAAGGGATTGAATTAACCTTAAAATCAAAAACTTTGGCTAAAGACGTATTTATTGAAATTCCTATTCAAGGGGTACGCTTCACAGATAATTTCTTTGACTTGCTACCTGGAGAAAAAAAAATTGTAAGCTTGAGCTTGGAAGGAAGAAGTAAAGAAATTCAAAATACTGAAGTGAAAATAAATCATATAAAAAACACATATTGATAAAATGATTATGAAAAAACTGTTAACAATTTGTAGTACACTGGTGGCATGTATAGCTCTTGTTGCTTGTTCGTCGCCTGAAATGAAAAAAGCTAATTATGAAGTAATTCCCTTACCTAAAACAATAGTGAAAGGAGAGGGTGAAGCTTTTAATTTAGATAAGGCGACTCTTATAGCCTATCCTGCAGAAAATGAGAAGATGGAAAAAAATGCAAACTTCCTTTCGGATTACTTGCATGAAATGTTGGGTTTAAAACTGTCATTAACAACTGATCTCAAATCCACAAATGCTATTATTCTTGATTTAGTGGAGGGAGAAAATAAAGAGGCATATACTCTTGTTGTTGAGGCTAATAAAGTTTCAATTCATGGTACATCCGAAGCTGGTGTTTTTTATGGAATTCAAACCTTACGCAAATCACTACCAATAGGTAAGAATCTAAAGGTGTCATTACCTGCTGTAGAAATTAAAGATGAGCCTCGTTTCTCTTATAGAGGAATGATGCTGGATGTATCTCGTCATTTCTTCCCTCTTGATTTTATTAAAAGATATATTGATATTTTAGCCTTACATAATATTAATACGTTCCATTGGCATCTAACTGATGATCAAGGCTGGAGAATTGAGATAAAAAAATATCCTAAATTGACAGAAATAGGTTCACAAAGAACAGAAACTGTTATTGGGCATAACTCAGGAGAATACGATGGTATACCTTATGGTGGTTTTTTCACACAAGAAGAAGCTAAAGAAATAGTGGAATATGCAGCTGATCATTTTATTACTGTTATTCCTGAAATAGACTTACCTGGACATATGCAAGCTGCATTAGCTGCATACCCAAATCTGGGTTGTACTGGAGGCCCTTATGAAGTTTGGAAGCAATGGGGAGTATCTGAAGATGTTCTTTGTGCTGGTAATGATGATGTCCTAGAATTCCTTATAGATGTAATGGATGAAATTATGGAAATATTTCCATCAGAATATATCCATATTGGAGGAGATGAGTGCCCCAAATCAAGATGGCAAGAGTGTCCTAAGTGCCAATCTCGCATTAAAACATTAGGTTTGAAAGCAGATAAAAAGCATTCGGCTGAAGATTATTTGCAAAGCTTTATAATGTCGCATGTTGAAAAATACCTTAATGATAATGGGCGTCAAATTATTGGCTGGGATGAGATTATGGAAGGAGATATAGCTCCAAATGCTACAGTTATGTCTTGGAGAGGACTCTCTGGAGGTATTGAGGCAGCAAAAATGAAACATGATGTAGTTATGGCTCCAACATCTCATGTTTATTTCGATTACTACCAAACTCAGGATGTAGAAAATGAGCCTATAGCAATTGGAGGGTATGTTCCTATTCAAACTGTATATAGTTTGGAGCCTGCTCCTGCTGAATTAACTGTTGAAGAACAAAAATATATAATAGGTACTCAGGCAAACTTGTGGACAGAATATATTCCTACTACCGAACAAGTAGAATATATGGTCTTACCTCGTATGGCTGCATTAGCAGAAGTTCAATGGTGTGTTCCTGAACAGAAAGACTATGTCAACTTTATTAAACGCCTACCTGGCTTAATGGAAATTTATGCTTTAGAGGGTTATAATTATGCTAAACATGTATTTGATATTCAAGCGAAGTTAATTCCTAATATTAATGAAGGAGTTATTGAAGTACACCTAAATACAATTGATGATGCTCCAATTTATTATACTTTAGATGGCTCACAACCTACTGAGGCTTCAGTACATTATGAGGGAGTTCTAAAATTAAATGAAACTTGCTCTTTTAGGGCAATAGCAGTTCGGACATCAGGAAATAGTAAAGTGTTTAGCGAAGAGATCGACTTTAATAAAGCAACCATGAAGCCTATTACTTTGCTTCAGCCACTAAATGAAAGATATAAATATGGTGGAGAAACGACCTTGGTAGATGGCTTAAAAGGCAATCTAACTTTAAGAACCACTCGTTGGTTAGGTCTTTCTGGAAATGATCTAGAGGCAGTTATCAATTTGAAATCAGAACAAGAAGTAAGTTCAGTGGATATTAGAGTGTTTGTCGATAAAAGTGATTGGGTGTTCGATTCAAGGGGGTTTGAAATATCTGTTTCTACAGATGGAGAAAACTTCAAAAATGTGTTGACAGAATCATATTTACCGATGAAAGAAACAGATGAAAATGGAATAAAAACTTACCATTTGACTTTTGATCCTATTCATGCTCAATATATTAAAGTTAAAGGTCTTTCTGAGCATAATCTACCTGAGTGGCATGATGGAAAAGGAAAGCCTGGTTTCTTATTTATAGATGAAATCGGAGTAAACTAAACAAATATGTAAGTTGTTTAAACTTAAAATATGAAAAATGTATTTACCTGGCCCTGAATACATAGCAGGTAAATACATTTTTTTTTCTAATATTTTGTATTCGAATAGATTATTAGTATCTTTGTTCGCGATATGGATGATTGAGGAGGGGGCGATAAAGCTTCCTTTTTTTGTTCTTAATAGTTAATTAATGATAGATAAAAGAACTGTTCATCAGATAGTTGAAGAGTGGCTAGAAGGAAAGGAATATTTCCTCGTAGAAGTCTCAGTAGAATCTGATGATAAAATTGTTGTTGAGATTGATCACGCTGAAGGCGTGTGGATCGAAGATTGTGTAGACCTAAGTCGTTTCATCGAATCCAAGTTAAACAGAGATGAAGAAGACTATGAACTTGAAGTAGGCTCTGCAGGAGTTGGTCAACCATTCAAAGTGCTGCAGCAGTATTATAACCATATTGGTCGTCAAGTTGAAGTTTTAGAAAAAACTGGAATAAAGTTGATTGGAGAACTTCTTGATGTGACTGAGGACGGTATTAAAGTTGCCGTTGAAAAGAAGGTTAAAGTTGAAGGCTCAAAGCGTCCTAAACTAATCGCTGTGGAAGAAGATATTCCATTTGAGAAAATAAAATATACTAAATACTTAATTAGTTTTAAATAATTATGGCCAAGAAAGAAGACAACATCAGTCTAATTGATACGTTTTCTGATTTTAAAGAAAATAAGAAAATTGACAAGACCACTATGATTAGTGTTCTTGAAGAGTCTTTTCGTAGCGTAATCGCGAAGATTGTTGGAACTGATGAAAATTACGATGTAATTGTAAACCCTGATCAGGGTGACTTTGAAATATGGCGTAATCGTGAGGTAGTAGCTGACGGTGATGTTACCGACGAAAATATGCAGATTTCATTGACAGAAGCTAGAAAAACAGATGAGTCATATGAGATTGGAGAAGAAGTAACAGATAAAGTCCACTTTGAAAGCTTTGGTCGTCGTGCTATCTTGAATCTTCGTCAAACATTGGCTTCAAAAATTCTAGAGTTAGAAAAAGACAGTCTATATAACAAGTATATAGAGCGTGTTGGAATGATTGTTTCAGCAGAAGTCTATCAAATCTGGAAAAAAGAAATACTTCTTGTTGATGATGAGGGTAATGAATTGATACTACCTAAATCGGAGCAAATACCAAGAGATTTCTTCCGTAAAGGAGAAAGCGTTCGTGCTGTAGTGGCTCGTGTTGATAATAAGAATAATAATCCGAAAATTATTTTGTCAAGAACATCTCCTTTGTTTTTGGAACGTCTTTTTGAATTAGAAGTTCCTGAAATCAATGATGGCTTGATAACTATCAAAAAAGTTGCTCGTATCCCAGGTGAACGTGCTAAAGTTGCTGTTGAATCTTATGATGATCGTATTGATCCAGTAGGAGCATGTGTAGGTGTGAAAGGTAGCCGTATTCATGGTATCGTACGAGAACTATGCAATGAAAATATTGATGTAATAAATTACACATCAAATATTCAGCTATTTATTCAAAGATCTTTAAGCCCTGCTACTATTTCATCTATCCGTTTGAATGAAGAAGAGCATAAAGCCGAAATCTTCCTTCAACCAGATGAAGTATCTTTAGCCATAGGTAAAGGTGGTTTGAATATTAAACTAGCTAGTATGTTAACAGAATACACTATTGATGTATTCCGTGAACTTGATGAAACTGAAGGTGAGGATATCTATCTTGATGAATTCTCTGATGAGATTGAAGGATGGGTAATTGATGCAATTAAAGGCCTAGGCCTTACTACAGCAAAAGCTGTATTAGAAGTACCTCGTAATCGATTAATTGAAGATGCTGACTTAGAAGAAGAGACAGTTGATGAGGTATTGAGTATTTTGAAATCGGAGTTTGAAGAAGATGAAAACTAAAAGACTTATGAGTAGACGATAATAGGCATGTAGATTTCAATCTTAATATCGTCTATAGCGGAAAGTTACATTAGAGATTTTTGCTTCTCTCTCCATTTATTTATTAAATTATTAATATGACGATAAGGTTAAATAAAGTAACAAGAGACTTAAATGTTGGCATTGCTACGGTAGTTGAGTTCTTAAAAAAGAAGGGAATAGAGGTTGATGAAAACCCAAATACGAAAATTACCAAAGAGCAATACTCTTTACTCGTGAAAGAGTTTAGTACAGATAAGACTCTTAGAATAAAGTCTGAACGTTTTATTCAAGAACGTCAAGAAGACAAAAAACGCAACAAAGCATCTGTTGCTATTGATGGTTACGAGTCTAAGAAACCAACTACTGAAAAGAAAGAGGTTATCGAGACTGTAGTTCCAGAGGAGGTACGTCCCAAAGTTAAACCAGTTGGTAAAATTGATTTAGACAACCCTGGTCGTAAAAAAGTGGAAGAGAAAAAAGAAGAGAAATCTACTCCTGCTGATGCAGTAAAAACTGAAAATTCCGAAAATATTAAGTCTAATTTAGAAAATAAGAAAACAGCTGTTGCAGACAAAAAGAAAGAGCCTGTGACTAAAAAGGAAAAGCCACGCGAGGAAAAGGCTGAACCTATTAAAAAGGCTGTAAAAGAGAGCGTGAACGTGAAAGAGGTTAAAAAACAGGAGTCTAAGGATAAGAAATCCGTAAAGACAAGTACTAGAACAACAGCTAAACAAGAAGTTAAAGTTGCTAAAACTGAGGTTAAAGGTGACGGAGCAAGTACTAAGAAAAAAGATGAAGTATTTACTTTAGGTTCTTCAGAGTTAAAAACAAGTATAAACGTTGTCGGACATATTGACTTGGATGCAATAAACCAATCAACTCGTCCTAAGAAAAAGTCTAAAGAAGAACGTAAAAAAGAACGCGAGGAAAAAGATAAGAATCGCGCTAATACAAGTGGTACAACTAATACAAAAAAGATTAGAAAACGTCGTCGTATAACTAAAGAGAAAGTAGATATAGACAAGGCAGCTTCTTCTAATCAAGGTACTCAAACTCCACGCCCAGAACGTAAGAAGTTTACCAAAAATAAGAATCGCTTCAAAAAACCTCTACAAAAACAAGAGGTAAGTGAAGAGGATGTAGCAAAACAAATAAAAGAAACTCTTGCTAGATTAACTTCTAAAGGTCGTAATAAAGCTTCACGCTATAGAAAAGAAAAGAGAGAACAAGCTTCTGTTCGTGCTCAGCAAAAGGAGAAACAAGAAACAGCTGCAGAAAAAGTAATTCAACTTACAGAGTTTGTTACTGTAAGTGAACTAGCTAGTCTGATGGATGTATCCGTTACACAGGTTATTAGTACTTGTATGACTATTGGTATTATGGTTTCTATCAACCAACGCTTGGATGCAGAAACAATTAACCTCGTTGCAGAAGAATTTGGCTTTAAGACAGAATACGTGAGTGCGGAGGTTTCTCAAGCTATTGAAGAGGAAGATGATGAACCTGAAGATCTAGAACATCGTGCTCCAATCGTAACTGTAATGGGTCACGTTGACCACGGTAAGACATCTTTACTAGACTCTATTCGTAAAGCAAATGTGATTGCTGGTGAAGCTGGTGGTATTACTCAGCACATTGGTGCTTATCACGTTACTTTACCTGATAATAGAAAAATAACATTCTTGGATACTCCAGGTCACGAAGCGTTTACAGCGATGCGTGCTCGTGGTGCTAAAGTTACAGATATTGCAATTGTAATTGTTGCTGCTGATGATAATGTGATGCCTCAGACAAAAGAAGCTATCAATCATGCTATGGCAGCAGGCGTTCCTATTGTATTTGCTATTAATAAGGTTGATAAACCAACAGCTAATCCAGATAAGATTAAAACAGAATTGGCCGAAATGAACTACTTAGTAGAAGAATGGGGTGGTCAATATCAATCTCAAGATATTTCAGCTAAAAAAGGTACTGGGGTTCAAGAACTTCTAGAAAAAGTTCTTCTTGAAGCAGAATTGCTAGACCTTAAAGCCAACCCTGATAGACCAGGTACTGGTTCTATAATTGAATCTACTTTGGATAAAGGTAGAGGTTATGTGGCTACAATGCTTGTGTCAAATGGTACACTAAGAATGGGAGATATCGTTCTTGCAGGAACAAGCTTTGGTAAAATTAAAGCAATGTTTAATGAGCGTAATCAAGCTATTGAAGAAGCTGGTCCTTCTGAACCAGTATTGATTTTAGGTTTAGATGGTGCTCCAGCTGCTGGTGATACATTCCATGTTATTGAAACAGAACAAGAAGCAAGAGAAATCACAACCAAACGTAAACAGCTTCAGAGAGAACAAGGTATTCGTACTCAGAAACTTCTTACTTTGGATGAAGTCGGTAGACGTATTGCTCTAGGTAACTTCCAAGAACTTAATGTTATTGTTAAGGGTGACGTGGATGGTTCGGTTGAGGCGTTAAGTGACTCTCTGATCAAATTGTCTACTGAACAAATACAAATAAATGTAATTCATAAGGGCGTAGGACAAATATCTGAATCTGATGTATCTCTTGCTGCAGCTTCTGATGCGATTATTATTGGTTTCCAAGTGAGACCATCTAATATGGCTGAAAGAATGGCAGAGAATGAAGGTGTTGATATCCGTAAATACTCTATTATTTACGACGCTATAGAGGAAGTGAAATCTGCAATGGAAGGTATGCTTGAGCCTATTATAAAGGAACAAGTTACTGCTACTATAGAAGTTAAAGAAGTATTTAACATTACTAAGGTAGGTCAAGTTGCAGGATGTCTTGTTAAGACGGGTAAAATAAAACGTTCTGATAAGGTTCGTTTAATCCGTGACGGTATAGTAATCTTCTCTGGTCAAATGGCTGCTCTAAAACGTTTCAAAGATGACGTGAAAGAGGTTGGTTCAAACTTTGAATGTGGTATCAGTTTAACAAACTTCAATGATATTAAACCTAATGATATAATTGAAGGATACGAAGAAGTAGAAATCAAACAAAAATTATAATACTAGCGCCTTAGAGCACTAGCTTTTAAAATATTGTGCCGATGAATCATTGCAAATCGAAAATTATCCGTTTGTAGTGATTTATCGGCACTTTTTATAAATAAATGGAAAAAGAATGCAACCTTTGGATATAGCTATACTTTTATTCGTAGGATTAGGTATATTTGCGGGGTACCGGAAAGGTTTATTGCACCAGCTAGCCTCTCTCTTGGGGTTCATAGTTGGACTTTATGTAGCTAAAGAGTATTTTAGCTCTGTAGCAGAAGAAATTTCCCCTAGAGTAATAGATTCGATATCTGTAGCTCAAGCTGTTTCTTTTATAGGAATATGGATTTTAGTTCCTATTGTCTTTAGTATATTAGCGTCATTGTTAACCTTTATAATGGATAAAATCTATTTAGGATGGGTTAATCGCTTATTAGGGATAGTAGTGGGCGTTATAAAATATATCCTGCTACTCAGTATTATTCTTTGTGTATTTGATTTTATAGATTCTGATAATAAAATTATAAGTGAAACAAAGAAGACTGAGTCTGTGTTATATAGACCAACAAAGTCTGTGACAAAAGTTTTATTTTTTGTCGTTAAAGATACTTGCTTTGAATATGAGCAAGTTGACTAAATATATATATTGTCAATATTGATAATCAATTAAAAGAGTTATTAAGGATGGAAGAAGCTAATAAATACGTAAAGGAGCTCACCAAAGAGAAATATAAATATGGATTTACTACTGATGTCCATACTGAAATCATTGAAAAAGGACTAAATGAAGATGTAGTTCGTTTAATTTCAGAAAAAAAAGGTGAACCCGATTGGCTTTTAGATTTTAGACTAAAAGCTTATCGTCATTGGTTAACATTAGAGATGCCTAAATGGGCACACTTGAGAATACCAGAAATAGATTATCAAGCTATTTCTTATTATGCAGACCCAACAAAGAAGAAAGAAGGTCCAAAGAGTCTTGATGAAGTAGATCCAGAAGTTCTTAAAACATTTAATAAACTGGGGATTCCTCTTGAGGAACAAATGGCTTTAAGTGGAATTGCTGTTGATGCTGTAATGGACTCTGTGTCTGTTAAAACTACCTTCAAAGAAACATTGATGGAAAAAGGGATTATCTTCTGCTCATTTAGTGAGGCAGTGAGGGAACATCCTGATTTAGTCCGTCAATATATGGGTAGTGTTGTAGGTTATAGAGATAATTTCTTTGCCGCTTTAAATTCTGCAGTATTTTCGGATGGGTCATTTGTTTATATTCCTAAAGGAGTAAGATGTCCTATGGAGCTATCTACCTATTTCCGTATTAATGCAATGAATACAGGGCAATTTGAACGCACTTTAATTGTGGCAGATGATGATGCTTATGTGTCTTATTTGGAAGGTTGTACTGCTCCTATGAGAGATGAAAATCAACTTCATGCTGCTATTGTTGAAATTATAGTGAATGATAGAGCTGAAGTGAAATATAGCACCGTTCAAAACTGGTATCCAGGAGATGCTCAAGGTAAAGGTGGTGTTTACAACTTTGTTACTAAACGTGGTCATTGTAAAGGTATTAATAGTAAATTGTCATGGACTCAAGTAGAAACAGGTTCAGCAATTACATGGAAATATCCTTCATGTATCTTAAGTGGTGATAATTCTACGGCCGAATTTTATAGTGTTGCTGTTACTAACAATTATCAGCAGGCTGATACAGGAACAAAGATGATTCACTTAGGAAAAAATACCAGTAGTACTATCATTAGTAAAGGTATATCTGCAGGACACAGTGAAAACTCTTATAGAGGTTTAGTGCGTGTTGCTGAGAAGGCTGAAAATGCTAGAAATTATAGTGAGTGTGACTCTCTTTTACTAGGAGATAAATGTGGTGCACACACTTTCCCTTATATGGATATTCATAATGAGACAGCTGTCATTGAGCACGAGGCAACTACTAGTAAAATTAATGAAGATCAAATTTTCTATTGTAACCAAAGAGGTATTAGTACAGAAGATGCCATTGGGCTAATTGTAAATGGCTATGCCAAAGAGGTTATAAATAAGCTTCCTATGGAGTTTGCAGTAGAAGCACAAAAACTATTGTCTATTTCACTAGAAGGTAGTGTTGGATAACGAATTAAAATAAATTATACATACAATATAAAGATGATACATTTGAATATGTGTCACCCCAGAATATAAACAATAATTATGCTAAAGATAAAAGACCTACATGCCAGTATTAATGGTAAGGAGATATTAAAGGGAATCAACCTTGAAGTTCAACCAGGAGAAGTGCATGCTATTATGGGACCTAATGGTTCTGGTAAAAGTACTCTAAGTAGTGTTTTAGTAGGTAATCCGAACTTTGAAGTAACAAAGGGATCTGTAGAGTTTATGGGTAAAAACCTGCTAGATTTGGCTCCAGAAGATAGAAGTCATGAAGGTATCTTCCTCAGTTTTCAATATCCTGTTGAAATACCAGGAGTGAGTATGGTAAACTTTATGCGCTCTGCAGTAAATGAGCAACGTAAATATCGTAATCTTCCTCCATTAACAGCAAGCGAGTTTTTAAAGCTAATGCGTGAGAAGAGAGCGATCGTTGAATTAGATAACAAACTAACCAATCGTTCGGTAAACGAAGGTTTCTCTGGAGGAGAAAAAAAGCGTAATGAGATATTTCAGATGGCAATGCTAGAACCCAAATTAAGTATTCTCGATGAAACAGATTCAGGTTTGGATATTGATGCTCTTCGTATTGTCGCTGATGGTGTGAATAAGTTGAAGACTCCAGAAAATAGTTGTATCCTAATTACCCACTACCAACGTTTATTAGATTATATAAAACCCGATATAGTTCATGTTTTATATAAGGGACAAATAGTGAAAACAGCTGGTCCAGAATTAGCTCTTGAGTTAGAAGAAAGAGGCTACGACTGGATTAAGAAAGAAATTGGAGAGTAATTATGGGTGCAGAAAAACAATATATAGATCTGTTCTCTCAATCAGAAAAGGTGATTAATAGCAATAGTTCAGTCATAATGAATAGGCTTAGAAAAAATGCTATTTCTGATTTTGAAAAACAAGGTTTTCCAACTAAGAAACTAGAGGATTTTAAATATACCGATGTAGCCAAGTTCTTTGAACCTGATTATGGTATTAATTTAAAAAGATTAAATATTCCTGCAAATCCAGATAGTGTATTTAAATGTGATGTCCCCAATTTAAATACTATTGAATGCTTTATGGTTAATGATGTTTTTTATCCTGAAGTTAGAAAGCAATCATTAATTCCTGATGGTGTCGTTTTTGGTAGTTTGAAGGATTTAGGTGATAAATATGCAGATATAGTAGAAAAGTATTATGGGCAGTTGGCTGATACGTCTAAGGATGCTATTTCTGCTTTGAACACGGCGTTTGCTCAAGATGGAATCCTTTTGTACATTCCCAAAAATGTAATCATAGAAGAACCTATACAACTGATTAATCTTCTACGAGCAGATGTGAATTTAATGTCTAATCGTCGTTTGTTAATCATTCTAGAAAGAGGAGCCCAGGCTAAAATGTTAATATGTAATCATGCTGTAGATGAGGTTGAATTTCTCTCAACAGGAGTTACGGAAATCTTTGTGGGAGAAAATGCAAACTTCGACTTCTATGAGTTAGAAGAAACACACACTAGAACAGCTCGTTTTAACAATGTATTTGTTAGTCAGGATGCTAACAGTAATGTGTTGCTAAATAATATGACTTTACATAATGGTGCTACTCGTAATACTATTGAAGTAAAACTATTGGGTGAGGGAGCACATATTGATTGTCATGGTATGGCAATAGAGGATAAGAACCAGCATGTGGATAACACAACATTAATTGATCACGTTGTGCCTAATTGTACAAGTAATGAGCTATTTAAATATGTTCTAGATGATCACTCTGTAGGAGCTTTTACAGGATTAGTATTAGTGCGCCCAGATGCACAAAAAACGAATTCACAACAAACGAATCGCAACCTATGCGTTACTAAAGATGCACGTATGTATGCTCGACCACAATTGGAAATTTATGCTGATGATGTGAAATGTGGACATGGGGCTACAGTAGGTCAGCTAGATGAAACCGCTTTATTTTATATGCGTGCAAGAGGAATATCAGAGCATGAAGCTCGTTTATTGCTTATGTTTGCTTTTGTAAATGAAGTTATTGATACAATTTCAATCGAAGCATTGAAAGATCGCTTACATATTTTAGTTGAAAAACGCTTTAGAGGAGAATTGAGTAAATGCTCGGGTTGTGCTGTTTGTAAATAATTAATAAAATGGATTTAGATAAAATTAGAGCAGACTTTCCTATACTTTCAAGAGAAGTATATGGTAAACCTCTCGTTTATTTAGATAACGGAGCTACTTCTCAAAAACCTAGAGTAGTGGTAGATGCAATGTCTGATGAATATTTTACTGTAAATGCAAATGTTCATCGTGGTGTTCACTACCTTTCTCAACAAGCTACAGAACTGCATGAAGGTGCAAGAGAAATAGTTAGAAGGCATATAAATGCTGCTTCCGTTGGTGAGGTTATCTTTACTCGAGGGACTACCGAGTCTATTAACCTTGTAGCTTCATGTTTTGGTGAAGCTTTTCTCAAAGAGGGAGACGAGGTGATTGTATCGGAAATGGAGCATCATAGTAATATTGTGCCTTGGCAGTTGTTAGAACAGCGTAAAGGAATTGTTTTACGAGTGGTACCCATAACAAATGAAGGTGAGTTGTGTATGGATGAATATCGAAAGATATTCAATAACAAAACAAAACTAGTTAGTTTAGCTCATGTATCAAATGTGTTAGGAACGATAAATCCTGTTCGAGAAATCATTGAAATAGCACATTCGCATGATGTTCCTGTACTGCTAGATGGTGCACAAGCCATTCCTCATAAAGCCGTTGATGTACAAGCTTTAGATGTTGATTTCTATGTATTCTCTGCTCATAAGGCTTATGGACCAACAGGTGTTGGAGTTCTTTATGGTAAAGAAAAGTGGCTTGATAAAATGCCTCCCTATCAAGGCGGTGGAGAAATGATTCAATCTGTCAGCTTTGAAAAAACTGTATTTAATGAGTTGCCTTTTAAGTTTGAAGCCGGTACTCCGGACTATGTTGGAACAACTGGCTTAGCTAAAGCTTTAGAGTATATAGATAGTATTGGTTTAGATAAAATAGCTGCTCACGAACTTGAATTAACTCATTATGCTATGGCTCGCTTGAGTGAGATAGAGGGTATGCGGTTGATCGGTACGGCAAAAGAGAAGACAAGTGTTGTTTCATTCTTAGTTGGAAATATCCATCACTTTGATATGGGTACTTTATTGGATCGTTTAGGTATTGCTGTCAGAACAGGGCATCATTGTGCTCAACCCTTGATGATTCGTTTAGGAATAGAAGGTACAGTAAGAGCATCATTTGCATTATACAATACTAAAGAAGAAGTAGATATCCTTATAAATGGGATAAATAGAGTTCGCTCAATGTTTTAAACAATAGATAGAAATGAAAAAAATAATCTTAACCTTATGTGTGTGTTTAAGTGTAGTCGCTTGTAAAAACACCAATAAATCTGAGAATAAGAATGAAGTTGTGGCTCAGAATAATACGGAACAAGTTGTGGATATGCACAATGCTGAAAATTCATTAAGTTATTGTGGTATTTATCAAGGGGTCATTCCTGCTGCTGATGCTCCAGGTATTCAAGTTACATTAATTCTTAATGATGACAATAGCTATGAACTTCATGAAACATTCATTGATAAAGAAGATGGAGAGTTTCAAGAAAAAGGTTCTTATTCTTTAAATGAAAATGTTCTTACTTTATTTAGAAATGAAAATGAAAAATCATACTATAAAGTAGAAGAAGGTAGACTTAAAATGCTTACTCAGGATCAAGAAGAAGTGACAAGTGAATTAGCTCCTCATTACATCTTAAATCAAACTGAAGTATTTGAATAATAAGAATTTTAAAATATACATTTAAAGGCATCTCTTTCTTGAGGTGCCTTTTTTATGGTGTATATTGCTTCTCCTAGTTTTTGATATCAGTATATTTGTAAAAAGTTTTAGATAATGTTGAAACAATATTTATTAAAAGAACGTATAGAGGCAGGCTGTGATGAAGCAGGCAGAGGATGTTTAGCAGGTCCTGTTTTTGCCGCGGCAGTAATTTTACCTTCTGATTTCGAAAACAACTTACTAAATGACTCCAAGCAATTGTCAGAGAAAAAACGTTATGAACTGCGTGTTATTATAGAGAATGAAGCATTAGCATGTGGAGTTGGAGTAGTTTCTGTTGAAGAAATAGATAAAATTAATATTTTAAATGCTTCCTTTTTAGCAATGCATAGAGCTATTGATTGCCTTAAAGTAAGACCAGAGCATTTATTGATTGATGGTAATCGTTTTAACCCTTATGACGGTATAAAGCATACAACTATAGTGAAAGGAGATGCTACTTTTCTATCTATTGCTGCAGCCTCAATATTAGCTAAGACTTATCGTGATGATTATATGCTAGCTCAACATAATAAATATCCAAACTATGACTGGAATCATAACAAAGGGTATCCAACAAAGAAGCATAGAGAAGCTATTGAGAAGTATGGAATTACTCCGCTACATCGTCATACTTTTCGATTGTTAAAAGATAAACAGCTCTCAATTTTTTAAATGATTAAAATTCAATTTTAATGTTAAGCACTATTTTATAGTGCTTTTTTTATATATAAAACTTTTAATATAGAATACATCTAAATAAATAGAACATTTCAGCCTCTTAAATCATTAATATGTAAAGGTTAAGTTTATCCTGATTCATAATACTCTTTTTTGAGTACTATAACAATAGTTGTCATTTTAAGTCTATTGAAAATCGTGGTGGATTAATTTAATCTAGATATAGCATAAGACTTTGATAGGAGCTTACTTATCACTAGTCAATTTGAATGATATATAGACTTATGCCAATAATTCATTCTATAAAAAGATCTATCTATGTTAAAAATAAAAAACTTGCATGCTAGTATTAACGGAAATGAAATTCTAAAAGGGATCAACCTAAGTATAAATAGAGGAGAAACTCATGCTATAATGGGACCTAATGGTTCAGGTAAGAGTACTTTAGGAAATGTTTTGATTGGGAATCCCAATTATGAAATTACGAAGGGTACTGTAGAGTATCTTGATAAAGATCTGCTTCAGTTAGAGCCTGAGGAACGTGCTGGCGAAGGCTTATTTTTGAGTTTTCAGTATCCTGTGGAGATACCAGGTGTAAGTATGACACGTTTTCTTCGTTCAGCAATGAATGGACAGAGAGAATATAGAGGCTTACCTCACGTAAGTGCAGAAGATTTCCTGAAGATAATGAAGGAAAAAAGAGACCTTGTTAAGCTAGATGGAAATTTAACCTCTAGAGCTGTAAATGAAGGATTCTCGGGAGGGGAGAAAAAAAGGAATGAAATATTTCAGATGGCTCTTCTTGAACCGACATTGAGTATTCTAGATGAAACCGATTCAGGGTTGGATATTGATGCCTTAAGAATTGTAGCTAATGGCGTCAACCAATATAAATCTCCTGAAAGAAGTTTTATTATTATTACTCATTATCAAAGATTACTAGACTATATTAAACCTGATTATGTTCATGTCCTTTATGGGGGAAAAATTGTAAAGTCGGGTGGTCCAGAGTTGGCTTTACTTTTGGAAGAGAAAGGGTATGATTGGATTAAAGAGGAAGGAGAGAAATAATATGGATACTACAGAAAAGTTATTAGAGTTATATAAGAGGGAAAGAGGGATAATTGAAGAGAATTGTTCTTATATCCTTAATGGAACTCGGCCTAGTGCTATTTCTAGCTTTAAAAAGTTGGGGTTGCCTACTCGAAAGCTTGAAAAATACAAATATACTGATGTTGCTCAGTTTTTTGAGGGGGATTACAAAGTGAATTTTAATAGAGCTCCTTCGTCCTTGAAAGTGGATGAAGTTTTTAAATGTGATGTACCTCATTTAGATACTGCTCAGGCTTTTCTAGTGAATGATAGTTTCCATCCAGAGATTACTAAAAAGGATATCTTACCAAGAGGTGTTACCATTGGTGGGTTAAATGCCATGTCGGAGAGGTTTTTAGAATGGTTTGCCAAGTATTATGGCAAGATAGCTGATACGAGAGAAGATGCTATAGTTGCATTGAATACAGCTCTTGTTCAAGATGGTGTCTTTATTTATATTCCTAAAAACACCGTAGTCGATATGCCTATCCAACTAATCAATATTCTTACTTCAAAAGAGAATTTGATGGTGAATAGACGCTTATTAATCATTGCCGAAGAAAATAGTCAAGTAAACTTTTTACTTTGTAATCATACAGTTGATCCTGTAAGTTTTTTAATGACAGGGGTCACTGAGATCTTTGCAGGTGAAAATGCTCATGTGAACTTTTATGAAATAGAGGAGAATAACTCTAAGTCGAAAAGATTCAATCATACTTTTGTTTATCAAGAATCAAATAGTACTGTCCAAGTCAATGGAATGACACTTCATAACGGCATTAGCTGTAATTGTACAAATTTCTATCTTGCTGGAGAAGGTGCTCATGCCGATTGTAATGGTATGGCTATTACAGATAAGGAACAACATGTTGATAATATTACGCTTATTGAACATTCGGTTCCTCACTGCACAAGTCATGAACTCTATAAATATGTATTAGATGACAAGTCAGTAGGAGCTTTTACAGGTATGATTTTGGTTCGACCGAATGCACAAAAGACAGATTCGATTCAAACGAATAGAAGCATTTGTCTAACAAAAGATGCGCGTATGTATGCTCGTCCACAGTTAGAAATTTATGCGGATGATGTAAAGTGTGCGCATGGAGCCACAGTAGGCCAGCTAGATGAAGATGCATTGTTTTATATGCGTACTAGAGGTATGTCTATGTATGAAGCACGCTTACTTCTTATGTTTGCATTCATTAATGAGGTAGTAGATAAGATTAAGATTGAACCTCTTAAAGAACGTCTTCATGTATTGGTTGAAAAGAGGTTTAAAGGAGAGTTGTGTAATTGCTCTGGATCGGATATTAAATAATAATATAGGTTCAATTAATTTGCAAGCCTCCATTTGTTTAAACAAGTGGAGGCTTTTTATTTGATTTTATTCTTAAACAAAGAGCTTTTAACTGCTTATGAGATACCCAACTAGCAAAATAATGTGTAAAATCAGTTTTGATTGACTTATTATATTAATTGATTTTAAAGAAATACTTAATACGCTGTGTTTTTTGTACCTTTGTGCCTCAATAAATAATGGATAACAAGATCTAAAAATATTTATAATGAAAAAGAAAGCACTATTAGTAATCCTTGATGGATGGGGTATAGGAGATAAAGGTAAAGAAGATGTAATATTTAATACTCCAACTCCATACTGGGATTATCTTCTAAAAACATATCCACATTCTGAATTACAAGCAAGTGGTGAAAATGTAGGTTTACCTGATGGACAAATGGGTAATTCAGAGGTAGGACACTTGAATATTGGAGCAGGCCGTGTAGTAGATCAAGACCTTGTGAAAATCAATAAAGCTTGTGAAGACAATAGCATTATGAAAAATCCAGAAATTGTTTCTGCATTTACCTATGCTAAAGAGAATAACAAGAACATTCACTTCATGGGTCTTACTTCGGATGGTGGTGTGCATAGTTCTTTAGATCACTTATATAAACTTTGTGATATTGCTAAGGAATATGCTATTGAAAACACATTCATTCATTGTTTTATGGATGGTCGTGATACCGATCCTAAGAGTGGTAAAGGATTCATCGAACAGTTGGAAGCGCACTGTGCTAAATCTACAGGGAAAATAGCATCTGTTATTGGTCGTTATTATGCTATGGATCGTGATAAACGTTGGGAACGTGTAAAAGAATCATACGATTTGTTGGTACATGGTAAGGGTGTTGAGGCTACATCAATGGTAGATGCTGTACAAGCTTCTTATGATGCAGGTGTGACTGATGAGTTCATTAAGCCAATTGTAAATAGCTCTATTAATGGTAAAATTCAAGAAGGTGATGTCGTTATTTTCTTTAATTACCGAAATGATCGTGCCAAAGAACTTACTATTGTTCTGACACAGCAAGATATGCCCGATGCAGGAATGAATATTGTTCCTAATCTTCAATATTATTGTATGACTCCATATGATGCCTCGTTTAAAGGTGTTCATGTCTTATTTGATAAGGAAAATGTTCAGAACACTTTAGGTGAATATGTGGCATCAAAAGGTCTTACTCAACTTCATATTGCTGAAACCGAAAAATATGCACACGTAACATTCTTTTTTAATGGTGGCCGTGAACAACCTTATAATAATGAAGATAGAATTCTTGTTCCTTCTCCTAAGGTAGCTACTTATGACTTAAAGCCAGAAATGAGTGCTTATGAAGTGAAAGATAAATTAGTTGCTGCTATCCAAGAAGATAAATATGATTTTATCGTTGTGAATTATGCAAATGGTGACATGGTAGGACATACTGGTGTTTACGAAGCTATTGAAAAAGCTGTAGTTGCTGTTGATGCTTGCTTAAAAGAAACTATTGAAGCTGCTAAAGCAACAGGATATGAAGCTATAATTATAGCCGATCATGGTAATGCTGATAATGCAGTAAATGCTGATGGTTCTCCTAATACTGCTCACTCTCTAAACCCTGTTCCTTGTGTATATGTAAGTGAAAAGATGGATGTAGAGGTGGACAATGGTCGTTTAGCTGATGTAGCTCCATCTATTCTACATATTATGGGATTAGAAGCTCCAGCAGAAATGGCAGGAAAAGTTTTGATTAAAGAATAGTCTGCAGGGCTATTTTCATATAAATGCCCTAGCAATTGCTTGGGCATTTTTTATAGTTATATTTCAATATGATTCAAATAGATGATGTTGTAGTTACTTTAGATGTACTACGTGAGAAGTTTATCTGCGACCTTGGAGTGTGTAAAGGTGCATGCTGTATTGAGGGTGATGCTGGTGCTCCTGTTGAGAAAGAAGAAGTTGCCAAACTTGAAGAAGTGTTGCCTATTATCTGGGATGATTTAGCAGATAATGCTAAAGAAATTATCAACAAGCAAGGAGTAGTATATGTGGATGAAGAAGGAGATATTGTCACATCAATAGTGAATGGGAAAGATTGCGTTTTTACCTGTTATGATGAAAAAGGGTTCTGTTATTGTGCTATTGAAAAAGCATATCGTGCAGGTAAGACAGATTTTTACAAGCCTGTTTCTTGTCACCTATACCCTATTAGAGTTTCAAACTTTGGTAAATATAAAGCTGTTAATTACCATAGATGGGAGATTTGTAAAGCTGCTGTACTATTAGGTGAGAAAGAAGGTGTTCCTGTCTATAAGTTCTTGGAAAAGCCCTTAATACGTAAATTTGGTCAAGCTTGGTTTGATGAATTAGAAATAGCAGTAGATGAATTAAAAAAGGCAGGTTATATTAAAGAATAAACTTTGTTTTAGGCTATAAAAAGTAAGCGAGTAATGATTGGTTCATTACTCGCTTTTTTCCTCTGTAAGATGTGAGGTCGGATTTACGTATTATTTAATTATAGTATCATCTTATGCGTCAATATTAGCATAAGTTGCATTTTCTTCAATAAATTCTCTTCTTGGTCCAACATCTTCACCCATTAGCATAGAGAATATTCTGTCTGCATCATATGCGTTATCAATAGTTACTTGCTTAAGCATTCTATTGTCGGGATCCATTGTGGTTTCCCATAGCTGATGTGCATTCATTTCTCCGAGACCTTTGTAGCGTTGGATGTGAATACCACTTTCAGAACCTCCACCATAATTATTGATAAAAGCTAAACGTTGTTCTTCTGTCCAGCAATATTCTTCTGTTTTTCCTTTTCGGCAAAGGTATAATGGAGGAGTTGCAATATATAGATAGCCATTTTGAATCATTTGAGGCATATATCTAAAGAAGAAAGTCATAATCAATGTGTCAATGTGTGAACCATCGACATCAGCATCGGTCATGATAATAATCTTATGATAGCGTAATTTTTCTAAATTAGCTTCTTTGCTATCTTCCTCTGTTCCTATTGTAACACCTAAAGCTGTATAAATGTTGCGAATTTCTTCACTTTCTAGAGCCTTGTGATACATTGCTTTTTCTACATTTAAGATTTTACCTCTTAATGGCAAAATAGCTTGGAATGATCGGTCTCTTCCTTGTTTAGCAGTACCTCCCGCAGAGTCCCCTTCGACAAGGAATAATTCACATATTTCTGGATTCTTTTCAGAGCAGTCAGCTAGTTTTCCTGGAAGTCCTCCTCCAGACATAGGAGATTTGCGTTGTACTAGTTCTCTTGCTTTACGAGCTGCGTGACGTGCTGTAGCTGCTAAGATTACTTTATCAACGATAGTTTTAGCTTCTCTAGGATGTTCTTCTAAGTAGTAATTTAGTGCTTCACCAACAGCTTGGTCTACTGCACCCATAACTTCTGTATTTCCTAGCTTAGTTTTGGTTTGTCCCTCAAATTGAGGCTCAGCCACCTTGATGGAAATAACGGCTGTTAAACCTTCTCTAAAGTCGTCTCCAGAGATGTCAACTTTTATCTTATCTAATAGTTTGTTGTCTTCAGCATACTTTTTAAGGGTACGTGTAAGAGCACGTCGGAATCCAGCTAAGTGTGTACCACCTTCTATAGTATTAATATTATTCACGTATGAGTGAATGTTTTCTGAGAAAGAAGTGTTGTACATGATAGCAACTTCAATAGGAACTCCTTGTTTTTCTGTATTTAAATAAATTACGTCATTGACAAGGTGTTCGCGTGAAGAGTCTATATAGCGGACAAATTCTTTTAATCCTTCTTTAGATTGGAAGGATTCCGATTTATATGTTCCATCCTCATTTTGTGTGCGTTTATCTGTAAGGCTAATTTTTAAACCTGCATTTAAGAATGCAAGCTCACGCATTCTTGTAGCAAGAATATCATAGCTATATACTAATACAGTGAAGATAGTTGGATCTGGCCAAAAAGTTTGTTTTGTCCCAGTATCATCAGTTGTACCCACTTCCTTGACAGGATATTGAGGTTTACCACAAGCATATTCTTGACGATAAGTAATGCCATTGCGGCTGACCTCGGTAATCATTCGAGTTGAAAGTGCATTAACACAAGAAACACCAACACCGTGCAGACCACCTGAAACTTTATATGAACCTTTATCAAATTTACCACCAGCGTGTAGAACGGTCATTACCACCTCAAGAGCAGAGCGCTGTTCTTTCTCATGAAAGTCGGTAGGAATACCACGACCATTATCCTTTACGGTGATTGAGTTATCTTCGTTAATAGTTACATCTATGTGATCACAATATCCAGCTAATGCTTCGTCAATAGAGTTATCTACAACTTCGTATACTAAGTGATGTAGCCCTTTTAAGCTAGTATCTCCAATATACATAGCTGGACGTTTTCTTACTGCTTCAAGTCCTTCTAGAACCTGAATACTATCCGCTTTGTAGGAACCCTTATTGGCTTGAATTTGTTCTTCGGTCATAATTAATTTTCTCTTATATTATCAATACAAAGATAGTGAAAATACTCCGATTTATGAGGGCTTTTTACTGATTTTAGTATCTCTCAATTCGTGTATTTCAATAGGTTAGTAGCACCCGATAAAAGTATAGATAGGATTCGATAACTATGAGGTAGAGTAGGGGTAAACAAAAAAGACTGAACATTAATGTTCAGTCTATATATTGTCTAAGTAATTGTCTTAGAAATGCGATTCTTAAAGGCTATTGATATGCTTTGCTAATTTTGATTTCAAGTTGCCAGCCTTTTTCCAGTGAATGAAATTTTTCTTAGCAAGCTTGTCAACCATCTTAGCAACACTAGGAAACATTTCTTCAGCTTCCTTTTTATCAGTAGCATTACGAAGATTTCTAACAGCATTTCTCATGGTTCTACCATAATATCTGTTACGTAGTCTTCTTGTCTGATCTTGTCTGATTCTCTTTAGAGATGATTTGTGATTTGCCATTTTTGACTA
>NZ_DYYK01000141.1:0-19446 GCF_020741705.1 Bacteroides coprosuis | reverse complement strand
ACAGGTACTGCTACACCACCCTGTTTACCTGGAAGCCATTTTGGCATTGACTTAACAACTCTTACAGCCTCTTTATCACAAGCAGCATCGAAACCACGTACTACAGTTACATCTGAGATTGCTCCTGTCTTTGATACTACGAATCGAACGATTACACGTCCTTGAACTCCGTTCTCCTGAGCAACTGTTGGGTACTTGATATTTTTTGACAAATACTTCATTAGCTCTTCAACTCCTCCAGGATAAGCTGGAGCTTGTTCAACCACTTCAAAAGGCTTTTCGGCCACTTCTTCTCCAACAATCACCTTGTGTTGCTCTAGTTCAGCAATATCCACTCCTAATTTTTCATCTGTTCCTTTTACATCGGCAACTGATATTTGTAATTTAGAAGTTTGTACTTCCTCTTGAGTTTTCATTTCGTCTTGATCCGTAACATCTTCATCTTTAGCAATTACGGGTGGAACAAACTGAATAGTTGATTTCAGAGGAGGTGGTGGAGGTGCTACCTCTTGTTTTATTATATTTTCTTCAGGAACTTGTTCCTCTATTGGTATATTAGAAAGTTCCACGGTCTCCTCCATCGGACCTAAGTTCTTTGCTGTTTTACTTTTCACAACACTATATATACGAGGTATAAGTGCAACTAGAATAGTACAAAGAATGATTATCAAGAATGCGGTAAAATGCCTTTTAGAAGAGCTCTGGCGCAAACGATATGCCCCATATTTTTTGTTCTTCTGTTCAAAGACCATGTCACACCATTCTTTGGAGTTTATATTGACATCTTTTAACATAGCATTTAATTTTAGAATAATTATTAATTTTGAGGAGCTAGATTCTCTGCACCAAAACCACCTTGGGTTTTTAGGTTCTCAATTAAGAAGTAATCTCCGTCAGTCATATCTACGATAGCATATTTACCAATACTGCAAATTTCCATTTCATCTAATGCATCAACTAGATTTTTGTAATTGGAATGCTCTGTAGGTTTAATTATTACAGTTAAAGCGTCTTTGTCTCCTTTAATTTTATTTCTGCGTTCTTTAAACTCGTCTTCAGACATACGACTTCCTTTTTCACGTTTTTCTGTCTTTAGTTCTCTCATTTCACGAACTGCATCTATATTACGTTCCAAAAGAATATCTCTTAAGCCTTCATTGGAGGTACTGGTAGAGAACGTGGTTTCTTTTAGCGTATTATAATCTGAATACGCTTCTTCGTCCAGTTTACCTAAGTAGTAATAAACTTTGTTATCTTCACCTAAGAGTAGAGTTATTGCCTTTGACTCTTTTACTTTAGGTGTCTGGGACTCATCCATTATTTGATCTGTAGGCATCGCTATATCCATCACTTGAGGTTTTGATAATGTACTACAAAGCATAAAGAATGTAATGAGCAACATGTTCATATCTACCATCGGTGTAAAGTCAACACGTAATGTTTGCTTTTGAGGCTTACCTTTCTTAGAACCTCCACCTTTACTGGTATCTATACTTGCCATATTCTTATTTTTTTATATTTATATTAAAAACCATCAGGTGCTCCTTTTAATACGGTAACCAAACTATAACGATTGGCTTTAATCTTAACCAAATCCTTCATTACCTTTTCTACAATAGGGTATGGAGTAGTTTGATCTGCTTTTAGCGTAATTTTCATATCAGAGTCAATGTCTCTTGCTATTTGAATCCAATCCGTTAATTGGTTACTTATACTGTCTGAAGGAATACCATACTGCCTCATATGAGCATCTTGATCGGACATCGGTAAGTCGAGTAATGCAGGTAACCTACTAATAGGTACTCCTATATAAGGCTGTTCTACAAATACCTTCTTTTGTTGATCACTGAATGTTACACCATACTGCTTTGACATTCTATCTAGTGCCTCAAGCTTTACTTCGGGTCTATCAATATTCAAATAAACTTTTCCTTTCAAGTCTATCAGTATATTCATCACATTATAATCTGGAACCTTGATATCTTTTACAGAAGCAGGAGCATTAATACCTGTTACTGGTTCTTTGGGTAAAAAGGTTGATGTTAACATGAAGAAAGTAAGCAAGAGAACAGTAACATCACTCATCGCTGTCATGTCAATGAATACATCATGTTTCTTTACTTTTGCCATAATCTTCTTTTTTTAGTTGAGGGAGAAAGGAATGAACCAACATCTCCCTATTAGAGAATTATTTTTAGATAAAAGTATTGGATAAAATTATTTTGTAATACCACCATGTGTTTTTACAAATGCTTGTCCAATAGCAAAGCCAACTTCATCTACAGCATCAGTAATAGATTGTACACGACCTGAGAAGTAAGTATAGGTAATGATAGCTACAGCACCCGTACCAATACCCATAGCTGTATTCATCAGTGCTTCAGAGATACCTACTGCAAGAGCTGTTGAATCTGGAGCTCCTTCATTACCCATAGCCGCAAACGAACGAATCATACCAAGTACTGTACCAAATAGTCCGAATAGAGTACCTAAACTTGAAATAGCTGCAATGATATTTAAGTTCTTTTCCAAGTATGGAAGTTCAAGAGTTGTAGCTTCGTCAATTTCTTTTTGAATAAGCCCAGCTTTTTCAACATTTGTCAAGTCGTCAATACTTTCTACATCTCTGTATCTTACTAAACCAGCTTTCAAAATATTCGCAACAGAACCTTTTTGTTCATCACAAAGTTTTTCTACACCTTCGATGTCGCCTTCTTCTAGTTTCTTATTTGCATTGATAACAAATTGAGCTACCTTACCTTTTCCACTTGCTCTACTCATCGCAAATAATCTTTCAACAGATAAAGTTAAAACAGTAAGTAAAAGAGTAATAACGATTGGGATTACATAACCACCTTGGTATAAAGTACCAAAAACATCGCCAGGAAGTGGATGACCTTTTTCATCGAAGTGACTTGCATCTCCACACACGTAAAAGAAGAATAAACCAGCTATAATAGCACATCCTAAAATAATCCAAGCAGCAGAAATACCGTTAGAATTAGATTTTCCTTTTTGTAGTTTTCTTGTTTTCATAATTTCAATAAATTAAATGTATATAATTGATTAATAGCTAAATAACTCTAAACAACAAGTTCAGAAACTAACTTATAAAATCTGTTTCATCCTCTGGAGGAAACAACTTGTATGTTACATTTAAGCTAAGGAAACCTTCTACCAAACAGTAGCTTCTTAAAAGAGCTAACTATCTCTAAATAGATTTTCTATGCTTCTTTTCACATACCTAGTATTATATATTATTGAAGACATGACATATGGGAGCTCACCTCTTTTTTTATATAATAGTTCACCAAGGGTTTAAGTGAACATCAGCTCGAGTATGTATGATTGTGGATAGACATAGATCCACAACTATAACATAAAGGAACTAATCTTTCTTATGACAAATATCTATTTGCAAAATCTTAGCGAGAAGAGATACATAATTCTTTTATGTTCAATCTATGATCTTCTTTAGGGTTCGGATTCTCATAAATATTTTCTCGTGTTGATATCACATCAGCAAATGTAATAAATAATATTTCTCACACAATTCACTCTCAAAATCAGGATCTCACTAGAAGAATTTACAATTCACATTAATTTACAAATAATCCTGTTTTTGCTAATTGAATACTTTTCTTGTACAATTTAAAAATGGAATAAAAGACCAATTCATTTGAGCGATTTTAGACATAACTTATATCCGAGAATATATATAAAATATAGATAAGAACCCCCTATAAGGCATTTTTAAAATAAAAACGGGTAAATTTTAAACATTAACCGATAAAAAATAAACCTGTTTTTTCTCGGTTAATTATTTTACAAACATAATCTGTTTTATTTTAATGCTCATTTTAAAATTCATAATTAGCAACAAAAAGGACTAATTACCCCTATAGGTAGCAACAATTTTTCATCACTCAAATTTCTCCTAGTTGTATGCGTATAAACTGTTAAAATTGATACCCTGTTTGATTGTTAATTTATGTATATATGCTCATTTCTTAATGATTGTTAAAATGAAAAATAAAGCACAATTGAAACACAAATGAAAAATGAAAAGGCAAATCTTACAGATAAGAGTGTGTTTATCAATCTGTTTTTTAGGAATAAAATCTAGTGCTTAGGCATCTATTCAAACAGAAACCACTCCTATTATCACTTTATAGCTCACGAATTCTCTTTTCAAGAAGATAGAATTTAGACTTCAAATCTGATGAGAAAAAGGATTATAGATAGAATCAAACTATTACTTTGACACCGACATGATGATACTCTGACACCGACATGACGATTACATGTCGGTGTCAGAATATATCTCAAACCCTTTCATTACTACATTTATTTAAAGACATACAGAGAATAGGATTTATTAGTCAGAACTGTACCTCAGATAATAGAAATGCGCAAAAAAAGGAGGATAATGAGTAATTTGATTCTTTTACTCATTATCCTCCTTCTAATAAAATATAGAATATTAGTGGATTCTAATCCTTATTTATTTCAACTGAAATTTGTGTTTTATAAAGTTTTCGATAAAATCAACCGTTCCATCTAATCCAAACAAAGAAGAATTGATGCATAAATCATAAGTCTTGGCAGCTCCCCATGTATTATAGCTATAATAGTTGTAGTACTGAGATCTACCTTTATCAGCCTTAATCATCATTTCTTCGGCTTCATCTTTTGATATATTGTGTCTTTGGCAAAGCCTATCTACTCGGTCATCATGAGGAGAAGAGATAAAGATACTCACGCAATTGGGATGATTTCTTAAAATATAATCAGCACACCGACCAACAAAAATACAAGAATGTTTCTCCGCCAACTCTCTAATCACATCACTCTGTATTTTAAAGAGAGCATCATTACTTAAAAAATTAGAAGGTACAACACCATCACCTATAAAAGGATAACGCATAGCAAAGAAAGAGCCCCAACGTGTTTGTGATGCTTTTTCATCAGCCTTTTCAAAAAACTCTTTACACAAGCCACTTTCTTGAGCAGCTATTTCAATAAGCTTTCTATCGTAAAACTCAAAATTTAAATGCTCGGATAGCTTTTGACCTATGTCTCGACCACCACTACCTAGTTCTCGACCAATGTTTATGATATAATTTTGTTTCATGGTATTTTGAATAGTATTAAAAAGATAACAATCTACCTTATCTACAAGTTCTTTTGTTACTTAAGTATTTAGATGTTTTTCAATGCATATTTATGAATCATACTTCACTATTCTCTGAACGTTTAAATAGCCTAAACTGGTACCACAGCAAAATAGCAGCTACCAGTGCAGCTATAAAGTCGGAAGCAGGCATACTAGCCCACACTCCCTCTACACCAAAGAACGTGGGTAAAAAGTACAAACAAGGTAATAAGAATAACAACTGTCGGGTAAGAGATAAGAAAATGGCCTTCTTTGCCAACCCTATACTCTGGAAAAAATTAGAAGTAACCATCTGAAACCCAACAACAGGAAATGCCACTGTAGTAATAGACAACCCCTTTGATGCAATATTGATTAACTCTTCGTCGGGAGTAAAAATAGAGACTACTAAATGAGGTGCAAACATACCAAGAGCAAAACCGATACAAGTCACTAAAGTAGCCCATTTGATCGTTAATTTCAAAATTTCGGTAACACGCCCATATTGCTTAGCACCATAGTTATATCCAGCTATAGGCTGCATACCTTGATTCAATCCCATTACAATCATCAAGAAGAAAAAGACAATACGATTAACTATTCCATAAGCTCCAATGTAGTAATCATCGCCATATTTACCTAGACTGTAGTTTATAAATAACACAATAAAACAAGCTGCAGCATTCATTAAAAAAGGAGACATTCCAATAGCAAGGATATCACGTACAATATATTTTTTAAGACGATAAGTTCCCTTCTTGAAATGGATTAAATTCTTCTTATCTGTAAAATAATGGGTTTGCCATAACAAAGCAATAAATTGAGCTGTTACTGTGGCTGTTGCAGCACCTCGAATACCCCAGCCAAAATAGAAAATGAAGATGGGTGCCAACACTATATTGATTAAAACAGTAAAGATAGTAGCAATCATAGCTTTACGAGGTTGCCCACTAGCCCTTAACACGGCATTCAGAGCAAAATAAGAATGAGAAAAAATATTTCCTATCAAAATAACCTCCATAAAGTCTCTAGCATAAGGCAAGGAAGCGTCACTAGCTCCAAAGACATAAAGAATAGGATCTAAGAAAATAAAGGAAATAATAGAAAAAGATATACCTATAATAAAATTAAGAGTTACCACATTTCCCAATACCTCTTGGGCAGTTTTATAATCTTGTTGCCCCAGTTTAACAGATATAAGAGTAGCAGAACCCAATCCTACCATAGCACCAAAAGCGGCAGCCAAGTTCATAAAGGGGAAAGTTATTGATAAACCTGTCATCGCTAAAACACCTACTCCATGACCGATAAAAATACTATCAATCATATTATAAAGAGCAGCTGCAGTCATTGCAATAATAGCTGGAATGGCATATTGTGCCATTAGCTTACTCATACTTTCGTTACCTAATGCTAGTGTTGCTTTATTTCCTTCCATATAAAAAGATTATAGCTTACAAAGCTAGTTTATTTGAAAGAGCGAACCAAACTTCAACTCTTTATTAGTGTTAATGTTGCTTATAGCTAAAGAGATAAATAAGTAGACTTTTTTACTAAAAAACAACAAAATTGAAGTCTATTAAGAAAACAGACTTTGACTATCAATATATAATGTAAAAAAACTTTCGTACTTTTGTAATTGATAATATAAGAAGAGTTAATACGAAATTAAAAATGAATATTTTAGAACTTAGTGAGCAGGAGATTATTAGACGTGAAAGTCTAACCGAACTCCGTGCGATGGGAATTGATCCATATCCAGCAGATGAGTTTAATGTAACTACATACTCTACTGATATTAAGGATAGTTTCAAGGACGATGCAGAGGAACCTCAAAGAGTAAGAATTGCAGGTAGAATGATGAGCCGTCGTGTTATGGGTAAAGCTTCTTTCATGGAATTGCAAGATTCTAAAGGACGTATCCAAGTATACATAACACGTGATGACATCTGTCCTGATGAGGATAAATCAATGTACAACACTGTATTCAAGAAACTTTTAGATCTTGGTGATTTTGTTGGTATTGAAGGTTTCGTCTTTCGCACAAAGATGGGCGAGATCAGTGTACATGCTGAAAAAATTACTATTCTATCAAAATCGATTAAACCTCTTCCAATTGTCAAACATAAAGATGGTGAAACTTACGACTCCTTCGATGACCCAGAAATGCGTTATAGAAGAAGATATGTTGACCTTGCTGTAAATGAAGGTATCAAAGACATCTTTATCAAACGTACCAAAATTTACAACTCTATGCGTGACTTCTTTAATACAAGAGGTTACATTGAAGTAGAGACTCCTGTTTTACAACCAATTCCTGGTGGTGCAGCAGCACGTCCATTTATCACACATCACAACGCTCTAGATATGCCTTTATATCTACGTATTGCCAATGAGCTTTACATTAAAAGACTTGTTGTTGGTGGGTTTGATGGTGTATATGAGTTCTCCAGAAACTTCCGTAATGAAGGTATGGACAGAACACATAATCCAGAATTTACAGTAATGGAAATCTATGTAGCTTACAAAGACTACAATTGGATGATGTGCTTCACTGAGCAAATGATTGAAAAAATCTGCTTAGATGTAAATGGTACTACAAAAGTAAAAGTAGGTGAAAACGAAATAGATTTTAAAGCTCCTTTCAAACGCATAACTATGTTGGATTCTATTAAAGAGTTTACAGGTTATGACTTAAATGGAAAATCAGAAGATGAAATCAGAGAAATCTGCAAGAAACTAAACCTTGAAATTGATGAAACAATGGGTAAGGGTAAGTTGATTGATGAAATCTTTGGTGAATTCTGTGAAGGTAACTACATCCAACCTACATTTATAACAGATTACCCTATTGAAATGTCACCATTGACAAAAAAACATAGAGATAATCCTGATTTAACTGAACGTTTCGAGTTGATGGCAAACGGTAAAGAGCTTTGTAACGCTTACTCAGAGCTAAATGACCCGATTGATCAGTTGGCTCGTTTCCAAGATCAGCTTAAATTGAGTGAGAAGGGAGATGATGAAGCCATGTTCATTGATATGGACTTTGTGAGAGCTCTAGAATATGGTATGCCTCCAACAGCAGGGATGGGTATAGGTATGGATCGTCTTGTTATGTTATTGACAGGTCAAGAATCTATTCAAGAAGTTCTTTTCTTCCCTCAAATGAGACCAGAGAAAAAAGAACAAAAAGATGCTGCCAATAAATATACAGAACTAGGTATTTCAGAAGATTGGGTTCCTGCAATTCAAAAAGCTGGATACAACCATGTTTCTGATTTGGCAGAAGTTAAGCCACAGAAATTACATCAAGATATTTGTGGTATTAACAAGAAATATAAATTGGACTTAACTAACCCTACGGTAAATGAAGTTACCGCATGGATTGAAAAATTAAACTAACAAACTATATAGAACGTGGGGAATGGACTTATCTTTAGGATTCATTCCTCACGTTTTTATGTCTATAAATATGGAAAAACTGGGTAGGATTGCAATAATCGGAGGAGGCAGCTGGGCTACAGCCATAGCAAAGATAGTTCTCAGCAAGAAAGACAAAATTAACTGGTATATGCATCGTGAAGATCGCATCATCGCATTTAAGGAAAAAGGCCATAATCCAGCATACCTAACTAACGTTAATTTTGATATTAACAAAATAAACTTCAGCAACGATATAAATAAAACGATCAATACTGCTGATACATTAATTTTTGTAACTCCATCTCCTTACCTTAAAGATGAATTAAAGGACTTGACAGTAAGTCTTGAAAATAAACTTATCGTTACAGCCATTAAAGGAATTATTCCAGGAAAAAATCTAATAGTCTCAGACTTTTTCAGTCAAGTATATCATGTATCACAACCCAACATCGCTGTTATTGGTGGTCCATGCCATGCAGAGGAGGTAGCTAAACATAAACTATCTTACTTAACGGTATCATGTACAGACTTAGAAAAAGCAAAATCTTTCTCAAACCTTCTTACAAATGATTATGTACGAGTAACTACAAGCAAAGATGTAGCTGGTGTAGAATATGGATCTGTTCTCAAAAATGTATATGCTATAGCAGCAGGTATTTATTACGGCTTAGGCTATGGTGATAACTTCCATGCAGTCTTACTTTCAAATTCCATTTTAGAAATGGATAAGTTTTTGAATAAAGTATATCCATTGAACAGAAACGTCTGCGAATCTGTTTATTTAGGAGACTTACTAGTTACAGGTTACTCTAAGTACAGTAGAAACAGAAGATTTGGTCATTCTATTGGTCAAGGGCACTCTGTAGAAGGAGCTCAAGCAGAAATGGGGATGGTAGCCGAAGGATATTACGGCACTAAATGTATTTATGAAATCAACCTCAAACAACAAGTAGATATGCCTATTTTGCAGGCTGTATATAAAGTGTTATATCAAAATGCTGACCCACGCTCTGAGATGAAGTTACTCACAAATAGATTAAAATAAGACTATTAAAATAAGAATATGATTAGTTTAGACATTAAGAAAACATTAGGATTTATATCCAATGATGCAATTGCTACTTATAAAGAACCAATTCATAAAGCTCAAGAAGCACTTGAAAATGGCTCAGGAAAAGGTAGTGATTTTTTAGGATGGTTACACTTAGCAAGCTCTACAACTCAAGAACATCTTGAGGATATAAAAGCAACTGCACAAGTACTAAAAGACAATTGCGATGTTGTAGTTGTTGCTGGTATTGGTGGTAGCTATTTAGGTGCACGTGCTGTAATTGAATCACTTTCAAACAGCTTCGATTTAAGACTTGAAAACAGAAAAAATCCTATCATACTTTATGCTGGACACAATATTTCTGAAGATTACCTATTTGAATTATTAGAATTCCTTAAAGAAAAGCGCTTTGGTATTATTAATATTTCAAAATCTGGTACAACTACAGAAACGGCTCTTGCTTTCCGCCTTCTCAAAAAACAATGTGAAGAGCAAAGAGGTAAAGCGATTGCTAAAAAAGTAATCGTTGCAATTACTGATGCAAATAAAGGAGCAGCACGTATTACTGCAGATAAAGAAGGATATAAATCTTTTATTATTCCTGATAATGTAGGGGGACGTTTCTCTGTTCTTACTCCTGTAGGTTTATTGCCTATTGCTGTTGCAGGCTTTGATATTGATCAATTAATTGCAGGTGCAGCAGAAATGGAAAAAGCTTGCGGACTAGATGTTCCTTTTGAGAAGAACCCTGCAGCTATCTATGCAGCAACAAGAAATGAACTATACAAACAAGGTAAGAAAATCGAAATCCTTGTAAACTTCACCCCTAAACTTCACTACGTAAGTGAATGGTGGAAGCAATTATATGGTGAATCTGAAGGAAAAGAAAACAAAGGTATTTACCCAGCTTCAGTTGACTTAACTACTGACTTACACTCTATGGGACAGTGGATTCAAGAAGGAGAAAGAAGTATTTTTGAAACTGTTATTTCTGTAGAAAAAGTAAATCACGAACTTAGAGTTCCTGAAGACAAAGAAAATCTTGATGGTCTAAACTACCTAGCAGGAAAACGAGTTGATGAGGTAAATAAAATGGCCGAACTGGGTACTCAACTAGCTCACGTGGATGGTGGTGTTCCTAATCTACGCATAGTTATGCCTAGTCTAAACGAACGTCATTTAGGTCAATTGATCTATTTCTTTGAAATAGCTTGTGGTATCAGTGGATATATTCTAGGTGTTAATCCATTTAACCAGCCAGGTGTTGAAGCATATAAGAGCAATATGTTTGCATTATTAAACAAGCCAGGCTACGAAGAACAATCAAAAGCTATTCAGGCTAAGCTGTAAAACCAGACATTTTGAGTATATTTAAGGCCAGCAATAAAAGCTGGCTTTATTTTTATAAAACAAACTTACTATTCAGTATGTATAAACAACAAATTATTAACTATTTAACCCAACACAAACAATCTAATCTAAAACTCAAAGCTGTACTTTTTGACATGGATGGTGTTCTCTTCGACTCTATGCCAAATCATGCAGAAGCATGGAATAAAGTTATGAAACGACATAACTTAGACATGAATAAAGAAGAGGTTTACATGAATGAAGGCAGAACAGGTAGAGGAACAATAAACCTTGTATGCCAACGTGAACATGGACGAGACGCAACGGATGAAGAGGTAACAAAGATCTATGAAGAAAAGAGTGATTTATTCAACTCTCTACCTACAGCAGAAAGGATGAAAGGAGCTTATAGCTTACTTCTAAAAGTAAAAAGTGAAGGGCTCATTCCAATGGTTGTTACAGGATCAGGACAACACTCATTACTAAAAAAATTAGAAAAGCATTTTCCAAATACTTTTAAAGAGGATTACATTATATCTGCGTACGATGTAAAACATGGTAAACCCGATCCTGAACCCTACTTAATGGCTCTTAAAAAGGCTAACATATCAGCAAATGAAGCTGTAGTAGTAGAAAATGCTCCACTAGGAGTTGAATCGGCTGTTAGAGCAGGAATATTAACTCTTGCTGTAAATACAGGTCCTCTGGATGACTCTATTTTGCTTGATGCAGGTGCAGATATCGTTTTCCCATCCATGCAAGCTCTAGCGGATAATTGGGACTTACTGCAGAACGATATCCTATATTGTTCTAAAAATTCAGGAAAGAAGAAAAAATAAAAGCAACTATCAATCTGTAGCAAGACTTTACTAATCTTTTAGTGAGGTCTTTTTTTTATGCTAAAAAGGAACCAATCAAGATAAAATATCTAAATACTCGATGTTAACGTTATGACTGAATAAAGTAGCTTAAAATGAGGCATAGGTATAAATTCTCACACTGATAACTTTTAAAAGACACATTAAGAGAGTTTTAATTATATAAAAAAAGAGTAGGAACTGTTCAGTAACTACTCTTCGTTTCTTTAAATAATAAGTACCTATTATTGATGTGACCCAGATGGGATTCAAACCCATGACCTTCAGAACCGGAATCTGACACTCTATTCAGCTAAGCTACTGGGCCATTTTACCTTACAAAAATAAAAAAAATATACTCATCATCCTAAAATATTAAGGAAATAAAACAAATGCCCAATTAATCAATTAGACACAAATAACTAATATATAATATCTATTTGAACAACATACAGGATATTAAGCAGACATATAGTTCTAAACAAAAGAATAATCCTTATATTTGCACTACAAATAAAAATCAAACATGAGCTATTTAATTAAACCAAAACGATACACCCCCATTCTCGATCTTAAACAAACTGAGCTGGGAATCAAACATATAAAAGACTTTTTTCAAGTCAATTTATCATCTGAATTAAGGCTAAGGAGAGTAACTGCTCCTCTTTTTGTTTTAAAAGGTATGGGTATCAACGATGATCTTAATGGTGTAGAACGACCTGTATCTTTTCCTATTAAAGACTTAAATGAAGCACAAGCAGAAGTTGTCCAATCTCTTGCTAAGTGGAAAAGGTTAACTCTAGCTGACTATAATATAGACCCAGGATATGGAATCTATACTGACATGAATGCCATACGTTCGGATGAAGAATTGGGTAATTTACATTCATTATATGTAGATCAATGGGACTGGGAAAGAGTGATTACTGAAGACGAACGTAATATAGACTTCCTCATTGAAATAATAAAGCGTATTTATGCTGCAATGGTAAGAACTGAATATATGGTTTACGAAAGTTATCCCCAAATAACTCCTTACCTCCCTGAAAAGCTATATATTATTCACGCAGAGGAATTAAGACAACTCTACCCTAACCTAACTCCCAAAGAAAGAGAAAATGCAATAACAGACAAATATGGTGCAGTTTTCATTATTGGAATAGGATGCTTATTAGCTGATGGAACCAAACACGATGGTAGAGCAGCAGACTATGATGATTATTCTACTATAGGCTACCATGGACTACCTGGACTTAACGGAGATTTATTGCTATGGGACAGAGTTTTAGACAGAGCTGTAGAGTTTTCGTCTATGGGGGTGCGGGTTGATAAAGCAACATTACTTAAGCAATTAAAAGAATCGGGTACTGAAGAAAAATTAGAATTGTACTTTCATAAGAGATTAGTAGAAGGTTCATTACCTTTGTCTATCGGAGGCGGTATCGGACAGTCTAGACTTTGTATGTTTTACTTGCGCAAAGCGCATATAGGAGAAATACAAGCTAGCATATGGCCTCGTGAAATGATAGAGGAATGTAAAAAAATGAACATACAATTAATCTAAAAATACAAATTAATATGGAAGTACGGATTGAGGAGAAATGGAAAGAAGTTCTAGAAGATGAGTTTAAGAAACCATACTTTGGAATGTTGACAGATTTTGTACGCAAAGAATATCAATACCATGGACCTATCTATCCTCCTGCAGCCCTAATTTTTAATGCTTTTGATTTATGCCCTTTTGATCAAGCTAAAGTAGTAATGATAGGGCAAGATCCCTATCACGGAGATGGACAAGCTAATGGTCTGTGTTTTTCAGTAAACCCAGATGTTCAAATTCCTCCTTCACTACGCAATATCTACAAAGAGATAGAGAATGATTTAGGAACAAAACCTCCCAGTAATGGAGATCTTAGCCATTGGGCCAAACAAGGTGTTTTAATGCTAAACGCTACACTAACAGTTAGAGCACATCAAGCAGGATCACACCAAAATAAAGGTTGGGAAGAGTTTACTGATGCTGCAATTCAAGCTCTAGCAACAGAAAGAGAAAACCTAGTATTTATTCTTTGGGGTTCGTATGCTCAACGTAAAGGAGCCTTTATTAATAGAAAAAAGCATCTAGTTCTTACTTCTCCTCACCCTTCACCTCTTTCCGCTCACAGAGGTTTTTTTGGCAACAATCATTTCAGCAAAACAAATGATTATTTAATTAAACATGGAAAAGCCCCCATTGAATGGTGAGCTTTCATAGTGCACAATGATAAATAAAAAACGGTTTAGTGAGTTACTAAACCGTTTTTTTATTTATCATTAATACCATTGTATATTGCTCTGAGTCTGACTTCGTTTATCCCACTTCAAGTCTTGAAGCATACTTGCATTGGCCCGAATCGTGAAGTTGTAATACTTCCATACACCAAATGGAGAAAAGCTTGCTGACATATTAAAACAGTGTAAGTCTCTTGAAATAGTACAAGAAGTTTGAGTTATCTTCTTTACATCAAAATCATATCCTGTATTGAAGTTAAAAGACCATTTATTAGATAATCTTAAGTTACCTGAAGCATTAATGTTATGCGTAAACTTATAAGGGTAACGCATCGTTTTATCATTAATCTTACGACTTCTATCTTCACGGATATTGAAAGAATAGTTTACATTAATAGACCAAGGCATACTGAATGCCTGATAACCATCTGAATCTACTTTTGGTTTCTGTTTCTTCTTCTCAGTAATAGAGCTTTTTCTTTTATGTTCTATATTTTCAGTTGCTGCGTCTGGATCATTTTCAGTATCTTCCCCTAAGTTCTCATCATCTTTACCAAACCATTTTTTCCAGCTATTATTATCGAATGTATAACTAAATGAAGAACCCCATCCTTGGAATCGGCCAAAGCGTCCATAGGACCATTCAGTTTTATTACCTACAACAACATTACCTCGCTCATCATACTCATAAGCATAAGTAGCGAAAGAAGTATTCATATTTAAAGTGTAATTCTTGGAAAGCTTCAATCGCATACGGAATGATAAATCACTCCAAGGCTTTTCTTCTGCGGCAGTATTATATGACATACTAGCTCCTAACTCATCAATCAAACTAACCTTTCTAATAGAGTCATTCTTATCCCGAAACTTCATTTCAAGATTATTTGATAAGTCAAAGCTAATATTTCCTTGTCTCCCACGACCAGGAACACCAAACATCTGACCTTCATAAGGAGAGTAGTATTGTTCTTTTCCCTCGTTATCAATATAGGTTTCGTAGTATCCATAACGAGAAGAACCAAAATCAGGAGCTGCACTAAAACTCACTTGAGGGGTAATCACGTGACGAATATCTATTTCTTTTTTCTTCATGAATAAGGGCTTATATCTACCATACAACTTTGTACTAATACCTAAACTTGCATTATAGTTGTACACACGATTAAACCCATGTATAGTATCAGTAGGTATCCATCTTCTATTTTCGTCATCGTATTCTCTATTCACTTTACGAGTGTACCAACGTTCTGTGTAGTTGAAAGAGGGTGTAATATTTAAATATTTAAATAGTGTAAATGTAGCACTGATAGGGATATTATGATTCATTGCATTCTCCCAGTCCTTAAACTTAGAAGAAAATATTTGATCATCTTTTGTCTTTAAACTATTACTTAATCTACCTGTATAGCTCAATGATATTTTCTCATACCATTTTTCTTCACCAACGGCTTTTTTTCGCTTAAATGGGAATATTCTACTTAAGCTAATATTTAAGTCGGGCAGAGTAATGGCTACGGATGAATCTCGTGTTGTCTGAGCTATATTGAAAGTACTAGAAAGAGTTAACTTCTGGTCGGGAAATGAACGAGTATAACTCACACTAGAAGTTTTGGTATTTTGAGTTAATAACTGAGAGTTGTATAAGTTATTAATATTAGACTTTTCGTAACTACTGGTTGCAAAGTTTACACTTGCTGAAAAAGAGCTATTCGGATTTGCTTTAGGATCTTGTCGATGGGACCATACCACCTTAAAATCTTTTGCCTCCATATAATCATCTAACCCTTTATCACCAGTTTTAGTTATCTGATAATCTGCCATTAATGAGCCTGAATATTTATATCTCTTATTATAATTTGTTTCAACACCCAATGCCCATGACCCTTTTGTAAATATATCAGCAGTAAGCTTCAAATCCATTATATCACTTATTGCGAAGTAATAACCACCACCAGTCAAACCAAATCCTCGGCTGTAATCATCCATATAGGTCGGTAAGATAAAACCTGAAGAATAGCTACTTGAAAAGGGGAAAAAGAAGAAAGGAACAGCAATGGGTAACGGAACATCTTCTACTACTAAATAAGCAGGACCTGTTACTACATTTTTCTTAGGACGTACTTTTGCACGAGTAAGCTGCATGTAAAAGTGAGGATGATCATGGTGATCACAAGTGGTGTATCTACCATTTTGCATAAAGAACTCATCTCCTTGACCCTTTTTTGCCTGATTACTTGTGATATACCCTTCTCCTTGCTGAGTTACAATATTACTAATAAACCCTTTTTGTGATTTGAAGTTATAACGAATACCCTTGGTATCATAACTGGTTTCTCCATCCTTAAATACAGTATTTGCTTGAACACCTAAGGTGTCTACAAGCCCACGTGCATAAACAGTACTACTATCCATATTCATAGTAATAATATCTGCATCTAGTTCTATTTTTTCATAGTTTACTTTAGCACTACCAAATAAATGGGCAATTCCACCCATCTCGTAAACTATGGAGTCTGAAGCCTCAAACACAACTGGAGCATTAATCGGTTCTTTCTTTTTAGGCTTGATACTATCAATAGATAAAGAGTCTTTAGCTATTGAGTCGGTAGTAGTAGATAGAGAGTCTGCACCCAAAGAATCTTTTAAAATTAACTCCTTAGATGTAGATTGAGATATATCTGAGTTTCCCTTTCGTCCTTGAGCCATTAAAAATATGGGCAAGAACAAAAAGAGAGTTACAAATGCGAATATTAAAAACTTAGCTTTTAGTGGCTTCATTGGCCTACAAAATTACACTTTAAATGGCAAAAGTACATATTCCTGAGTAATTAACTTTGTTAAACTCCTTTTTTAATCTTTTTTTGTAAGCTAAAGGAACAAATCACACCAGTGATTAAACTTTGCGACCCCTTTTTCTCCAAATTTGACTAGGCTATTCCGTGCTTCTTCAATGGTTTTCACCTTATCTAAATGTGTCTTTGAGAAAAACTTATCGGCAAAACAGATGACTTGCTCTTCTATACTTATAGGTTGCATATCACGGTGTGGTATTGGTAAATTTTCCTTCATTATATTATCAAGACTCAAACCTGTTCCTGTATGTCTTTCACATACTAAAGCGTGTCTTTCGAAGCCTTCCTCACGAAGCATATCAGCACCCAAGTACCCATGAGCAATATAAGGAAGTTCTCCATGGCAATATATATCTGGAGCATTCGTTTTAAATATACCTACATCATGCAGCATTCCTGCTTCATAGATAAAACGTTCATCAATATTTAATTCTGGGTGTTTTTTGGCTATTTCTAAAGCTTTATCGGTTACAGATTTACTATGGACTAGTAATACTCCCCTTAGCTTCTCCGAACCAGTATAGTATTTATCAATAATTGTATAGGGATCTAACATAAAAATCATACGATATCAATTATCTTTAAAGTTATCTTTTTTTTCACAACTCTCCATTTTATCTTCGTATTATTTTCTCTTCAACTCTTTCTTCCTTCGATGAACTTCTAGTTGATACGAGTTAAATCCATTTTGCAGAAAGATATAGGCTCCCGGTCCAATAGTAACTAGTGGGTTCAAATAAGTATATGCCATCCAAATTGCTAATATGGTATTCTTCTGACCTAATGATTGTCCACAAGCGATCCGTTCATCGGAAGTTTTACCTAGTTTTTTCCCTATATAGAATTGAGCAAAACAAACAAATAGTGCCATCAAAGCAATACCTACTAATAATTGCCAACTTATAGAGTAGTTTTTCAATGCCTCTATCGTTTTAGCTATGGCTATGGAGAGAGAGACTGCCCACATATAGAATGCAAATTCAGTCTTGTTTACTAAGAAATAATGTAGCTTATGAAACTTCTTTTGAATGACCCAAGCCGCAAGAAAAGGACCAAATAGAAGAGGAAATATCTTATAAAAAATCAAGAGTGCACCATCAACAAAAGAAAGAGCTGTAGAGCCTTGAACCAAAGAGAATAGCAGAGGTATAGCAAATGCAGCCGCAGTGTTACTAAGCAATGTATAAGCAGTTACACTATTCATATTGCCATCCAGTTTATTCGTTATAACAGCAGCAGCAGTAGCTGTGGGACACACAAAGCAGACCATACCGACTTCTGCAATAATCACATTAAGAGGAGCAAGAAGATAATAAATACCTAGGGCTCCAAATAATTGAACAAAAAGCATAAAGATGTGATGCCACTTTATTTTTATTTCTTTTACTGGAACTTTTGAAAAAGTGAGCAGCAACATAAAAAAGACAAGAAATGGTACTGTAAACTCTAGTGCTAAAAATATAGGGTAACCGATTATGCCCAAAAACATAGCAATAGGCAAAGTCCAGTTCTTTAAATATGTCAACATATAGATTCTCATTTGGACGAACAATATTAGATAATAATAAAGTATAAACCTTATATTTGCTATGCTTTTTATTTAAAATTAATTCAAAATGAAAGAAAACAAGTTAGCAAAATGCTATACTTCCCGCTGGAAAAGATTCAGCAATAAAGGGTTCTCTGTTTTCTCTAGTTTAAAGAAAGAAGTAAATATTGGTGTACTAGCTTTTGCTACATTAACATTTGCTAATGCTGAGCTGATGCAAGCTCAGACACAATCTTCTGAAAAACTAAGGAAGTACGAGCTCGAAGAAGTGGAAGTCACTGGCAGTCGTGTACCACTCACACAAGCTGAGTCTGCACGTATGGTAACTGTCCTCTCTAAGCCAGAAATTGAGGCTGCGGCAGTACATAGTATTAATGATCTACTCAAATATGCAGTAGGTGTCGATGTTCGTCAAAGAGGCGAATTCGGTATCCAAACTGACATTTCTATCCGAGGAGGTACTTTCGACCAAATCACAATTCTCCTTAATGGTATCAACATCAGCAATCCTCAAACTGGGCACCTTACTACAGATTTTCCAGTATCCATGAATGACATAGAACGAATAGAAGTCCTTGAAGGACCCGCTGCTCGTGTATTTGGAACTTCAGCATTCAATGGAGCCATTAATATAGTAACCAAGAACGACTCTAAAAGTCATATTGGAGGAGATATTCTAGCAGGAGCATACGGACTATTTGGTGCTGGTATGCAAGGAAACTACTCTAATAAACAATTTAGTCATCAAGTATCTGGCAGTTTCCGCCGTACAGATGGAGCTACTACCAATAGCGATTTTCAAACGGGAAAAGCCTATTATCATGGGGTTTATACATCGGATGATATTGATGTAAATTGGCAGTTTGGATTCAGTGATCAACAGTATGGTGCAAATACTTTCTACTCTGCCAAGTACAACAATCAATATGAAAAGA
>NZ_DYYK01000140.1:0-19752 GCF_020741705.1 Bacteroides coprosuis | reverse complement strand
AACAATTATCCTTTTTGCCCCAATGATTTTAGGACGGTTGAAAATACCTCATATCATCGGTATGATTTTGGCTGGAGTTTTAATAGGTGAGTATGGACTAAATATTCTTGAGCGAGATAGCAGTTTTGAGCTCTTTGGAAAGGTTGGTTTGTATTATATCATGTTTCTAGCAGGACTAGAGATGGATCTAGAAGACTTTAAAGTTAATCGGTTCAAGGTTTTTATTTTTGGTATATTCACCTTTAGTATCCCTATGGTTATAGGGGTTGTTAGTAGTGTCTATATCTTAGAATATAGTGTGATAACGTCTGTGTTGCTCGCAAGTATGTATGCTTCTCATACACTAATCTCTTATCCTGCTGTAAGTAAATATGGCTTGTCCCGCATGCGGAGTGTTAGTATTACTGTAGGAGGTACAGCTATAACAGATACCTTTGCGTTGATAATACTTGCTGTAATTGCTGGTATGTATAGGGGAGAGATAGATGAATATTTTTGGTTTTTATTATTTATAAAAGTAATAATTGTTGTTCTTTTAATAGCAATACTTACACCTCGTATCGCTCGCTGGTTTTTTAGAAAATATGAAGATAACATCATGCAATTTGTCTTTGTGTTGGCAGTCGTTTTCTTAGGAGGTGGATTATTAGAATTAGCTGGACTCGAGGGTATTTTAGGCGCATTCTTGGTGGGGTTAGTCCTAAATAGGCTGATACCTAGGCTCTCTCCTTTAATGAATCGTTTAGAGTTTGTGGGTAATGCTTTATTTATCCCTTATTTCTTAATAGGTGTGGGGATGATCATAGATCTTCGTACCTTTTTTAAGGGTGGAGAAGCTCTAAAGGTAGCTATAGTAATGACTATTGTTGCTACATCAGCTAAGTGGTTAGCTGCATTCTTTACTCAGAAAACATTTAAAATGAAAAAAGAAGAGCGTTCGATAATCTTTGGATTGAGTAATGCTCAAGCTGCTGCTACATTGGCTGCTGTTCTTGTCGGAAATAAAATTGAAGTTTCTCCAGGTGTGCCTTTATTAAATGATGACGTATTAAATGGAACAGTTGTTATGATCTTAATCACTTGTTTAATTAGCTCCGTTGTTACAGAAAAAACGGCGAGAAAGATAGCACTTGCAGGTGATGCCGTAGATGATAATAAGGCTAGTGAAAAGCGTGAAGAGGAAAATATTCTGATTCCTGTTGCGAACCCACATACTATAGAGGATTTGATTAATATGGCTTTATTGATTAAAAATGAAAAGCAAAAAGATGGGTTAGTTGCACTTCATGTGATCAATGATGAAATGGCTTCTGAATCACGAGAAGTGCAGGGACAGCGAAGCCTTGAGGTTGCTGCTTCCGTAGGAGCTTCAGCTGATGTAAGTATACAAACGATACTAAGGTATGATGTGAGTATTGTGTCGGGGATCATTCATACAATGAAAGAACAAGCAGCTACAGATGTAGTTATAGGTCTTCATAAAAAAGCTAATATTGTTGACTCCTTTTTTGGTGTTAAAACACTCAATTTGTTAAGTGCTACTAGTCGTCAAATATTTATAGTGAAGGCCTTAATGCCTGTTAATACCTTGCGAAAAATTATAGTAGCAGTTCCTTCAAGAGCAGAAAGAGAGTCAGGATTCACCAAATGGGTTACTCGGTTGTGCCGTATGGGAGGACAATTAGGTTGTAGAATTCACTTCTTTGCAAATGAAAAAACACTGGGATATATAAAAGGATTTATAGATAAAGAATACAAAGCTCTTCGTGTGCAGTACAATGAGCTAGAACACTGGGATGATATCATTATGTTGACAAAGCATGTTAATCATGATCATCTATTTGTGATTGTAAGCGCTAGGAGAGGTTCAATTTCTTATAGACATTCTTTTGAGGAGCTTCCTACTTTACTTTCTAAACACTTTACTGATACTAGTATTGCTATTCTTTATCCAGAACAGTATGGAGATCCAAGAGAGATTATTACTTTTGCAGACCCCATACGACAATCCAATAGAGGTTTTTGTCAGCAAGTGGTACAGTGGTTTAATAAACTATTCAAGAGTAATTGATGGAGCAGTGGAAAGAAAGAACTTCTCTACTTTATGGAGAAGCTAAGATGAAAAGGCTTGAAGAAGCCCATGTTTTAATTGTAGGGACAGGAGGTGTAGGTGCTTATGCTGCTGAAATGATTTGCAGGGCAGGCGTAGGAAAAATGACCTTAGTGGATGGAGATACTGTCCAACCGAGTAATATAAATCGTCAGCTACCCGCACTTCAGTCTACTATTGGTCGGCAGAAGGTGGAACTGTTGGGAGAAAGATTGTGTCAGATAAATCCAAAAATCGAATTGACTTTATTACCTATCTTTATAAAGGATGAGGCTATTCCAGAATTGTTAGATCGTGCAAAGTACGACTTTGTGATAGATGCCATAGACACATTATCTCCTAAATGTTTTTTGATAGCAGAATCTTTAAATCGTAATTTGAATATTATTTCTAGTATGGGTGCAGGTGCCAAGACTGATATTACTCAAGTTGCTTTTGAGAATTTGTGGAAAACAATTAATTGCAAATTAAGCAAGGCTGTTCGCAAACGCTTATTGAAAATGGGCATAAAACAAAAACTCCCCGTTGTTTATAGTAAGGAATTAGCAGACCCTAATGCTATCATCTTAATTGATGATGAGCAAAATAAAAAATCAACATGTGGAACTGTTAGTTACATGCCAGCTGTTTTTGGTTGTTATTTAGCTGAATATGTATTGACTCGATTATAAAAAGATAAACCTATTGCTGTGATAAAATTAAGAGATATACAAAAAAGTTTTGGAGACCTAAAAGTCTTAAAAGGTATTGATCTCGAAATTCATGAGAAAGAGATTGTAAGCATTGTTGGTCCTAGTGGATCAGGAAAAACAACTCTCTTACAAATCATGGGTACATTGGATAAGCCTGATCAGGGATCTATAGAGATTAAAGGTAAGAAAATAGACGGTTTAAAAGATAAAGAGTTAGCTATCTTTAGGAATCAAGAGATTGGTTTTATCTTTCAGTTTCACCAACTATTACCTGAGTTTACAGCAGTAGAAAACATTATGATGCCAGCTTTGATAGGTGGTTTGTCGAAGAGTAAAGCTCAGGATAGAGCAATGGAGTTACTTGATCTCCTTGGATTAAAAGAACGTGCAGAGCATAAGCCAAATGAACTTTCGGGAGGAGAAAAACAGCGAGTAGCCGTTGCTAGAGCATTAATAAATGATCCAGCAGTGGTTTTAGCAGATGAGCCTTCTGGAAGCTTGGATACACAAAACAAGGAAGAACTTCATCAGCTATTCTTTGATCTAAGAGATCAACTAGGTCAAACTTTTGTGATAGTTACTCATGATGAAAAGTTAGCTCAATTAACAGATCGAACCATTCATCTAATTGATGGTCAATTGAATGATAAGTAATTTCTTAAACGATCTATAGTTATAGCATCAAACTCTTCTAAAATTTGAAGTTGTTTGATGCTTTTTATTTCTCCTTGTTTTCGTCTTAGATAGAAGATGGCTTTTACTTGCTCATAGTTGAGATAAGGATGCTTTAGAAGACTTTTAAAGTCAAGTTTGTTGATTTCTAAAGGAATTATTTCTGTGGGATCTATGCTAAACCACGTTTTGAACAGCTCAACATCTAAATCTATTTCTTTAAACTGTTTTATAGTATAGAAACCTCCTAATTTATCTCGGTATCTCACTATCTTTTTCGCATAGTATGATCCTATACCTGGAATTTTTTTTAGAAGTGTTGTATCTGCTGAATTGAGAGCTATAATTGTCCCCGTTTGAAGTTTCTCTATTTGTTTAGATGGCGTGTGTGTAGTCTTATTGTACTGAGGCATTAAGTAAGACTGTGACTGTTGATCTGCTATGACTATGAAAGCTTCTATTTGAGGATAAATAGTATCATTTATTGTGAATAGTTTTTTAAGATCTGTCGTTTTTCTATAGACCCCACCTTTGTTTCTATAATTTATAATATTTTGGGCTATAGCTTGAGATAGACCTGCATTTATCAATTCTTCTTTTGAATCTTTATTGGGGTTGAATTTTTTAGTTAATGTTAGATGAACTTTAGCCTCTCTGATACTGTCAATTTCCAAATTTTTAGTTGATACAAAAGTCTCATATTCTTTTTGGAATTGAGAAAGATAAGGGTCTCTGTGAGAGATTCTTAATGAGGGTAAATACTGTAAGAGAAAGAGTGCAATTAGAATTAATAAAACAAGTACTAATAATCCTATTCTTTCTTTACGTGAAAAATAGAAAAGATCTTTCCACTGCATTAATTTTAAAATCGTTAAGGTTTATCGGATTCGAAAGTAGGTAAAAAACTAGTATATTCGCAGTCTTAGATAAAATAAAATGCATAAACGAATTAGAAAATATCCAATCTCTATAATTATTTTTTTAATAATCTGTTATTTGTCTTTTTTTAGGCCGCCGTCAGTGGGTGTACCTAATATACCACATCTAGATAAAGTTATTCACTTTTTGATGTATTTTGGATTTTCCTCCATACTTTGGGTAGAGTTTTTGCGTGTCCCAAAAAGAACCCACCCTAAAAAAGGATGGGTTATAGCGTTTTATCTTCCGATATTAATAAGTGGATTGATAGAGTTGCTCCAAGAGTACTGTACTACCTATAGAGGTGGCGAGTGGTTAGACTTTCTGGCTAATAGCATGGGTGCTTTAGTGGCAAGCTTGCTTTTCTTTTTTGTCTTCAGAAAATCGAAGCTTTTCTAAAAGCTATCCACAAGAGTAAATAACCTAATTCCGTTTGAGCCTTTAATTAAGATCGTATGGTCTGTTATTGGGTCTGAAACTAGATAATCCTTGACTTCATTTACATCATTAAAATGAGTATAAGGATGATTCGTTTTACAAAACTCATCACCAACTAATAATACCTTTTCGATATCTTTGTGTTTAGTCAAAAAATCTATAATTTTTTGATGTTCTAAAAGACTATCTTTCCCTAGCTCACGCATATCTCCTAGTATAACCATTTTGTGTTCGGCCTTTAGATTACAAAAGTTGTTAAGAGCTGCCAGCATACTAGTGGGATTAGCATTGTATGCATCAATGATGAGTTGGTTTGACTCTGTTTTCTTAAACTGAGATCTATTGTTTTGTGGAGTATATTGCTCTAATGCTTCTTTAATATCTTCTATAGGAACTTTAAAGAATACACCTATTGTTATAGCTGCTAATATATTGCTCAAATTATAATCTCCAATAAGTTGGGTATTAATCCTTTGAATATTATTTGAAAGGGTAGTCTTATACCATTCCAAACTCAAAGTTAAACTACTATCATCTATCTTTCCACAGACAGATGCTGATTCAGATGTTCCGTAAGTAATTAAATGAGAAATACCTTCAGCTTGCTTCATTAGTATGCTGTCGTCAAAATTGATGAAGGCTGTGCCATTCTTTTTCTCTTTCAGATAATCATAGAGTTCACTCTTAGTTCTTATAACACCCTCCAAAGACCCAAAACCTTCTAAATGTGCTTTACCTACATTGGTAATCAATCCATAATCGGGCAATACAATGCGCGTTAAATCTTTTATTTCTCCAGGGTGGTTTGCTCCCATTTCGATTACAGCCATTTCATCACTAGCTGTCATACTTAATATAGTGAGAGGTACCCCAATATGATTATTGAAATTACCCTGAGTATAGTGTGTTTTGTATTTCTTTAATAAAACATTTGCTATTAACTCCTTAGTGGTTGTTTTACCATTTGTCCCTGTAATAGCTATAATAGGGGTTTTTAGCATTTGCCTATGATAGTTGGCCATTTGTTGTAGGGCATGGAGTGAATCATGCACTAAGATATATCTATCATCACCTTCTATCACAACCTCAGGATTGTCTACAATTACAAATGCAGCTCCATTTTCTAGTGCTTTAGAAGCATAAAGATTCCCGTCAAAATTTTCTCCTTTTAACGCAATAAACAATGAACCTTTAGGGCAATTTCTACTATCTGTTGTAATTTGCCCTCCACAATCTTTATAATATTGATAAAGTGTTTTTATATACATGGCATATTTGTTTTAGACTAATTGTATCTATACAAAAATACATTTTTCTATTATGTATAAGTGTAAAAAGGGAAATTATATACAATATGCAGTCTGAAGATTATTGCTTACCTCATTAATTGGAGTTTGTCTGATATCAAAATACCAAAAACACTTTTGATAGACTTGGTATACAAGAAGTTTTCTTGCCCTTTGATAAAGGTTAAGCCCATTATTTTCTTTACATTTGTGTGAATCGTTTATAGAATAAAATTGACTATGAAGAGTAAAGCTCCTAAGTATATAAATGTGAATGGAAAGCTAATGGACTTAGCTCAACCTCAAGTTATGGGGATATTAAATGTAACCCCTGATTCATTTTATGCGGCAAGTAGAAAGCATACTGAGTTAGATATAAAACAAAGAGCACTTCAAATTATTGATGAAGGTGGAACAATAATTGATGTAGGTGCTTATTCTTCTCGTCCCAATGCTAAACACATTACCACAGAAGAAGAAATGGATAGATTACATTTTGGACTTAAAATTATCAATGAAACTATCCCTAATGCTGTAATATCTGTTGATACCTTTAGGGCAGATGTAGCTAGAATGTGTGTAGAAGAACATGGAGTAGCCATAATAAATGATATCGCTACTGGGCAGATGGATGAGAATATGTTTGAAACTATTTCCGACTTGAATGTTCCTTATATTATCATGCATATGCAAGGAACTCCGCAAACTATGCAAAAGAATCCTCACTATGATAACCTCTTAAAAGAAGTGCTAGAGTTCTTTGCACATAAAGTAGGGAGGTTGCAGGAATTAGGAGTGAAAGACATTATTCTAGATCCTGGTTTTGGCTTTGGAAAAACAGTTACTCATAACTATGAATTATTAGCTGCTTTAGATGAGTTTAGTATTTTTGATTTACCTATCTTAGTAGGAGTGTCTCGTAAATCTATGATATACAATTTGCTAGATATATCTCCTGATGAAGCACTAAACGGTACATCTGTTATAAATGCCTTATCACTAGAAAGAGGAGCTAATATACTTAGAGTTCATGATGTTAAAGAGGCAGTAGAAGTAGTTCGAATTATAAATAAAATGAAAGAATCTGATCCTATTCAACGATAGGAAAGGAGGCTAATTAAATATTGTAGCACGTGTTTTTTGATTTCGGTGTAAAAGACTTTATAGATATTCTATTAGTAGCATCCTTACTCTACTATACTTATAAGTTGATGAAGTCGTCGGGCTCTATCAATCTTTTTGCTGGTATTTTAGTGTTTGTAATGATTTGGCTAGTAGTTACGCAAGTTCTTGAAATGCGACTTTTAGGGTCTATATTTGATAAGCTTGTGAGTGTGGGAGTGGTTGCTCTTATTATTCTCTTTCAAGATGAAATAAGAAGATTTTTACTTACTTTAGGCTCCCATAGGAATGTTAGGCGACTGGTGCGATTTTTTACGGGTCATATAGAAGGGAAAGTAGAACATGATGATATTCTACCTATAGTGATTGCTTGTTTAAATATGAGTAAACAGAAAGTAGGAGCACTTATTGTGATGGAGCATACATTTCCTTTGGATGAAATCATAGCAACTGGGGAAGAGTTTAATGCCGAGATTAATCAAAGGTTAATTGAAAATATATTTTTTAAGAATAGCCCCCTTCATGATGGAGCTATGATTATCAATAAGAATAAAATTCGTGCAGCAGGCTGTATTTTGCCTGTATCACATGATATGAATATTCCTAAGGAACTAGGATTAAGACATCGAGCAGCTATGGGTATTTCACAACAATCTGATGCACATGCAATAGTTGTTTCCGAAGAAACAGGTGATATTTCTGTAGCTTATCAAGGGCAATTTTACCTTAAACTTAGTGCTGAAGAATTAGAGACATTACTGACTAAAGAAAATTAACTTAAATTAAAGCTATGGATAGACGTAAGTTTTTGAGATCAGGAGGCTTAGCACTCTTGGGTTCGCTAGCAGCTCCTACAATAGCATCAGCCACGTCATTAACAGAGAGTAATAAGCATAAAGATGAAGGAACTCTTATGCGAGCGATGAATCATTTTGAAGTAACACAGGAGGATATCAAGAAAGTGCTTAAAGCAGCACTAGAAAAGGGAGGTGATTATGCAGATGTCTTCTTTGAACATTCTTTTAACAACAATATTGGGTTGCAAGATGGGGAAGTAAACCGCTGTAGTTCTAATATTGACTATGGAGTAGGTATACGCGTTGTGTCTGGAGATCAAACCGGATATGCCTATGTAGAACATATTACATTAGAAGAAATGTTGAAGGCAGCTCGTACAGCAGCTCGTATTGCTCAAGGTAGTAGAAAAGTTGATCCAGTTGCATTGACTGAAAAAGTAATAAAAGAAAATTACTATCCTGTCACTTCTCCCTGGGAGCAGGTTATATTAAAAGATAAAATACCTTACCTTCAAAAGGTAAATGAAAAAATATTCTCGTTGGATAATCGTGTTATTAAGGTTGTCGCTTCACTTTCAGATAACACTTCTCATATTTTATTCTGTAACTCAGAAGGAGTGAGTTATTACGATTATAGACCGATGGTTTCTTTTACAGCTTTCTGCGTAATGAAAGAGGGAGATAGAACTGAAAATGGATATGCTTCACGATCTTATCGAAGAGGCTTTGAGTTTCTTACCCAAGATTTAATGGATATCGTGGCTAGAGAAGCCGTTGAAAATACTTCTCTGTCATTTAAAGCTATCAAACCTAAAGGCGGAGAGATGCCTGTCGTTATGGGTGCTGGTGGTTCGGGTATATTGTTGCATGAAGCTATAGGACATGCTTTTGAGGCTGATTTCAATAGAAAAAACACCTCTATTTTTGCAAATCAGTTGAATAAGAAAGTATGTAATAAACATATTTCTGTGATTGATGATGGTACTATACTCTACAACAGAGGATCTGTAAATATAGATGATGAAGGCGTTGAAGGTCAAAAAACTTATATTGTTAAAGAAGGTGTCTTAACAAGCTATCTGCATGATAGAATTAGTGCAAAGCATTATGGTGTAGAACCAACAGGAAATGGTAGAAGAGAATCATTTCGTAGCATGCCTATACCTAGGATGCGTGCTACTTATATGGAGCCTGGAAACTATAAAGAAAAAGATATTATAGCATCTGTAAAAAAGGGTGTTTACGTAAACCAATTTACCAATGGACAAGTTCAAATTGGTGCAGGAGATTTTACTTTCTTTGTAAAATCGGGATTCTTGATAGAAGATGGGAAACTTACCCAGCCTATTAAGGATATCAATATTATTGGAAATGGACCAAAAGCTTTGGCTGATATAACGATGGTTGCTGACAATGATATTATTGATAATGGTACATGGACTTGTGGTAAGGATGGACAGTCTTGTCCTGTTACCTGTGGAATGCCCTCTGCACTTGTTAGTAAACTGACCGTTGGTGGAGAAAGTTAAACCTTTAAAAGAAAAATGTTATGATATCAACAGAATATAAAAAGCTCTCTGAATGGGCTATGGATTTTGCTTTGAAAAATGGCTGTCAGTCTGCAAAAGTAATACTTCAAGAAGGAGTAAATTCGAGCTACTCCTTACGTGATGCAAAGATAGAAACCTTAGAGCAGGCCTCAGAGATGGCTCTTGGTTTTCATTTATATGTAGATGGTAGGTTTGGTTCTTTTTCAACAAATAGATTGGATAAAAAAGAATTAGAACAATTTATAAAAACAGGCATTGAGGCTACTCGTTATTTAGCTGTGGATAAAGCTAGAACTCTTCCCAGATCTGATAGATACTACAAGGGGGATTTGCCGAATCTACAACTTTATGATAATTCATTTGAAAATATTCATCCTGATGAAAAAGTAGCTATAGCAAAGAAAGTAGCTCATGAAATCTTGGGAAAAGACAATCGAATATTATCTGTTTCTTCTAGTTACTCCGATGGTTCTAGTTCAGTTTATCAAATAACAAGTAACGGTTTTGAAGGTGAAACGGATCGCTCTTGGTATAATGTTTCTTCAAGTGTAAGCATTAAAGGAGAAGGAGAAGCCAGGCCTTCTGATTTTTGGTATGACTCTGCTATTTATTTTTCTGATCTCAATACGAATGGAATTGGAGCTAAGGCACTAGAAAGAACCTTACGAAAGCTGGGACAGAAAAAGGTAAAATCTGGTAAATATACAATGCTTATTGATTCACTCACTTCTTCTCGTTTGTTATCTCCTCTTTTAGGAGCTACTTATGGGAATGCCTTGCAGCAGAAAAACTCTTTTTTAGAAGATAAATTAAATGAAAAAATAGGAAGTAGTTTATTTACTCTTTATGATAGACCTCATATAAAAAGGGCAAGTGGGGCTCGTTATTTTGATGGGGAAGGAGTAGCAACTCAGACGAGAGAGATTTTTACGGAGGGAGTATTGAATACTTACTTTATAGATACTTATGTAGGTAATAAAATGGGTATTACACCCACAATTAGTGGGCCTTCACTCCTTGAAATGAAATTGGGCCCCAATAATCTAGAAGAATTAATTTCGTCACTAGATAAAGGGATATTGGTAACTGCTTTTAATGGTGGAAACTCAAATAGTTCAACGGGAGATTTTTCCTTCGGAGTAGAAGGTTTTTTAATAGAACACGGAAGATTGACCCAACCTATTTCTGAAATGAATATTACGGGTAATCTAATTACTCTTTGGGCTTCACTAATCGGTGTGGGGAACGATCCTAAGTTGTCTTCTTCTTGGAGAATACCTTCATTGGTTTTTGATAATGTGGATTTTAGTGGGCTATAATGAAATAACCCACTAATGATATATCTTAATCAAGCATTAAACTCATATAAGGCTCTAGGTTCATAAATAGCTTGGTGGCTAATTCATTTATGCTAAGCACTGTATGGGTTTCTTGCTTTTTTGTCTTTTTAAAAGAAACAATTCCTTCTTTTATAGTATAAAAGCCTTCATTTTTGCTTAATAAAGGATCTTCTACAAAGAATTCATCTTTCCATTTAGGTAATGCTTTTGCAAATATTTCTAGTATTGGTTTGACTTGTATGATACGTAACATACCAAACTTTTCCTTTTTATTGCTTAAGGGAGGAGATATGACATATAAGGATTTAGTACCAAAGTACTTATACATGGTGTAAAAAAGCTCGTGCTGGATAGCTCTACTATCAGCAAGAATTTCATTAACGTGTATGGATTTATCTTCCGTATCGTAATAAGCTAGTGCAATACCTACAATATCCCTTCCTTTATGGGCAGTGAAAACTTGACCCTGAGCTAAGCGAAGATCTGCCAATATTACTTCGAAGTCTTCTTTTGTATGTAATATAACTGCAGGAATTTCATTCATTCTTTTGTCAAAGTAATTGTAACTCTTTTGGTTAAATTGATCATAAAATGTTACAACGATATCGCTATCTTTTTTTTCCTTTGGTAAGTCTAGGTTGTAGGCTGTGTTGAAAAATACAGTTTCAAAACCTGACTTTTGGTAATAAATGAATAAATTATCATTAGCTGGAATTAGGGTACAGATTGGGATGTTTTTATCTTGTAATTGCTTACAGCTTTTCTCCAATAGCTGATGCATAATGCCCTTCTTTCTATAATCTGGATGTGTACATGCTCCAGAAATATAGGAAGAGGGTACTATTTGTCCATGGAACTTGAAAGGATAAGACAAGAGTTGTAGCACTGAAGTCATACGTTCACCATCCATGATGGAAATAGTATTTTCATCTGTGTAGCGTTTTTGAAAGTATAATTCTGTAAAAAGGGGATTATCATTGAAGCAAATCTCCCATAATTCTTTAGCCTTTTCCTTCTTTTTCATAGTTACCAGTTTATTAGTTCGACAGGTTCATCTTTAAGTAGGTTTACCATACTTTTTTCTAAGATAATTTCTGGATTATAAGATAATTTGGCTTTCCTTAATCCAGGAATTCCTAAATCTTCTTCTCTATTAATATATACATATTGCTCAGGAATATGATTAGCAAATTCCATATTAATCATTGCATAAGCTCCTTCAATAGAGGTGTCAGCTTTTTCTACATGGGTACCAAATGTATCGTAGTTGATTGGCATACCAAATGTAAAGGCAACAATTTTGCCATCTACTCGTAGTAGTCCTCCTGTTAATCCAAGAGCTTCGAAATTTTTAAGAGCGAAAGTCAATGCTCTTCTTTCATTTCCAGTACCTTCATACTCATCGCAATTATTCTCTTTACACCATTTTTCTTCTAATATGAGACATTCATCAATATTATCTGATGTGATTGGAGTATATTCGTAGTTAGGATGTTCTCTTTTAAAACGGTTTGTAAAATTTCTTTTTGATTGAAATTTTTTCCCTTTCAAAGTGGCTAGATCTGTTCTTAGATAGATATAATCTGCATAATTACGTGTTGTAGCAAACGCAAATTTATTAGGTAGTATTTCTTCTAAATCGGCTTGCATTCCTCTACATACACCTAGCATCCTAAAAGGTTGTTGCTCTTCGTTAGCGTCCTGTATGAGGTCCTTAATAACTTTTTTTAAATCACCCCCACCTACAGGCATCATATAGGCTAATTCTCCTTCAACCCAAAATTTGAAGACTAAAAAGCCATCGACAATGGCAAACTGGGTATCATAGAGGAATCTCCAACTGCATAAGTTCGAAAAGGATAGGTCGCAATTACGCCTATTACTTTTCATTGTAAATTTGGTAATGGTATCTTTATCAGATATTTCAATATCTTTAAATGCTATCATAAAATTCTTATAACGTTTTTAATCATCAATAATAACAATCAAAACGTGTTTTTGTTATAAGAATCCCATAAGTCTTAATATGGTAGGCGTAAGAATAGAGGTTAGAATGCCATTTAGCGTTAGCCCAAGGCTAGCATAAGCCCCATATTTTTTTCCCACTTCCATAGCTGTAGAGGTTCCAACAGCATGAGCAGCGGTCCCGATAGATAGTCCCTGAGCTATAGGGCTACTAACCTTCATTAGTTGCATTACTTTGAATCCCAGAATTGCACCTAGTAATCCTACACAAACAACAACAGCCGCTGTAAGCGAAGGTATTCCTCCCAAAGATTTAGTTACCTCCATAGCAATCGGTGTAGTTACAGATTTTGGAGCTAATGAGAGTATTACTTCATGGCTAGCACCCATTAGTTTAGCAATCCAAACTACAGTTACTACACCTATAACACACCCAGCAAATTGAGAAACTAGAATAGGAATAAATTGTTTCTTAATAGTTTCTAGCTGAAGATAAAGAGGAACTCCTAATGCTACAACCGCAGGTTTTAGCCAAAACTCAATTAATTTACCTCCCTCGTTATAAGTTTCGTAGCTTATATTAAATGTCTTAAGAAAGACAATAAGTACTGCTATTGTAATAAGAATAGGATTTAAAAGTAAGATGTGAGTACGCTTCTGTAGCAGTTTTGCAAAGAAGAATAAAGTGAATGTAACTGCGAGAAGAAAAAACTGATTTTCTAGAAAATTCATTTGATTTTACGCATTAATTGGTGAACCCATCCTGTGATAACTAACACCACGATGGTACTAATAAGTGTAGCAATAACTATTGGCCAAAATTGTGCTTGAATAATATCCAAATAGCACATTAATGCAACTCCTGGAGGGATGAAGAAAAATCCTAAATTCGCTACCAGAAAGTCGGACATACCTTGCACCCAATGTAATTTAATCCAACCCAATCGTAAAAATAGTGTAAGAAAGAGCATTCCTATTATGCTCGATGGGAGTTTTATCCCAGTAAGGTAAACCACTAGTTCACCTAAGGCTAAACAGCCGAAAAGAATGGCACATTGCCGTATCATATATATACCTTTTTTGAAAACGGCACAAAGGTATATAAAAATATAAAACGCTGTTCTGTTTTAATAAAATTTCTTCATTTAGCTAAATTGTAATTATTTGTTAATACCTTTAGAAGAATTGCTTGCCTATTTTTGTGTCAATATCTAGGACTTTGTATAAAACTATGATAATTGTAATGTAGATATAGCAATATTGTGTATTTTTGTGGAGAATAAATCTTTTCTATTAATTGTAATAAAAAATATAATCATGAGTTTAATTAATGAGATCGTAAAGCGTGCACAAGCAAAGCGTCAACGTATCGTCCTACCAGAAGGTACAGAAGAACGTACGCTTAAAGCTGCTAATCAGGTTATAACTGATGGTATTGCTGATCTAATTCTTCTAGGTGATTCTGATGAGATTCACGCATTGTCAAAAAAATGGGGTTTAGGTAATATTGATAAAGCAACTATTATTGATCCCAAAAACTCTCCTAAGAAAGAAGAGTACGCTCAGTTACTTTGTGAGTTGCGTAAGAAAAAAGGTATGACTATAGAAGAGGCTCGTGAAAAAGTGCTTGACCCTCTTTATTATGGTTGCTTAATGATAAAGAATGGTGATGCTGATGGACAGTTGGCTGGTGCTCGAAACACAACAGGTAATGTACTTCGCCCAGCATTACAAATTATAAAGACTGCTCCTGGTATAAGTACTGTTTCTGGCGCAATGTTACTTCTAACTAAAGCTCCAGATTATGGTAAGAATGGTCTATTGTTGATGAGTGATGTTGCCGTAACTCCAGATCCAACAGCAGAACAATTAGCAGAAATTGCTATAACTACAGCAGAAACAGCTAAAGTAGTAGGTTGTATAGAAGAGCCTAAAGTTGCTTTATTAAGCTTTTCTACTAAAGGTTCAGCAAAAAGTGAAGCTGTAGATAAAGTGGTTGAAGCAGTAAAACTAGCTAAAGCGAAAGCGCCCCATATTCAACTAGACGGCGAGTTGCAAGCTGATGCGGCTTTAGTTCCATCAATTGGAGAAAGTAAAGCTCCAGGGTCTACAATAGCTGGTCATGCGAATGTTTTAATAGCTCCAAATCTTGAAGTAGGAAATATATCATATAAGTTGGTACAACGTTTAGGGAATGCTGAAGCAGTTGGTCCTATTTTACAAGGTATTGCTTCACCAGTTAATGATCTTTCAAGAGGTTGTTCTATTAGCGATATTTATACGATGGTAGCTATTACTGCAAATCAAGCTATTGCAGCTAATAATAAAAAATAACTAACCTTATAAATACAAATACTATAACATGAAGATTTTAGTGTTGAACTGTGGAAGTTCATCGATTAAGTACAAACTGTTTGATATGAGCAATGCTTCAGTAGCAGCTCAAGGAGGAATTGAAAAAATAGGACTTCCTGGTTCTTTTTTGAAGTTTACATTACCATCAGGAGAAAAAGTAGTATTAGAGAAAGCGATACCAGAACATACCATTGGTATTGAGTTTATTCTTGAAACATTAGTAGGCAAGGAGTATGGCTGTATTTCATCTTTAGATGAAATCAAAGCTGTGGGACATCGTATAGTACATGGAGGTGAAAAATTCAACCAATCTGTCATTATCAATGATGAAGTAATTCGTCAAGTTGAGCAATGTTCAGATTTAGCTCCTTTGCACAACCCAGCCAATCTGAAAGGTGTAGCTACAATTAGTAAATTATTACCAAAAATTTCACAAGTAGGAGTTTTTGATACTGCATTTCATCAATCCATGCCAAGACATGCATTTATGTATGCTCTACCTTATGAATATTATAAGAAATATAGTGTGCGTCGTTATGGTTTCCATGGAACAAGCCATCGTTATGTAAGTATGCGTGCGATTGAAACTTTAGGATTAGATCCTAAAAATAATAAAATCATTACTTGCCATATTGGTAACGGAGGTTCCATAACTGCCGTATTAAATGGAAAATCTGTTGATACATCAATGGGACTAACTCCTGTTGAAGGTTTAATGATGGGTACACGTTCTGGAGATATCGATGCTGGTGCATTAACATTCTTAATGGATAAAGAAAATCTTGATTCAGCTGGTGTTTCTTCACTTGTTAATAAGAAAAGTGGTATCTTAGGTATATCAGGGGTGTCTTCTGATATGCGTGAGATTGATGCAGCTGCTGATAGTGGCAACGATCGTGCTATTCTTGGTAAAGAAATGTATTTCTATAGAATTAAGAAATATATTGGAGCTTATGCTGCAGCTTTAGGTGGTGTAGACGCTATTATCTTTACTGGTGGAGTAGGTGAAAATTCTCCTGAATGTAGAGCAATTGCTTGTGATGGTTTACAATTCATAGGTGTTGAACTAGATGCAGATAAGAATAAAGTAAGAGGTGATGAAAAGATTATCAGCTCAGATAATTCTAGAGTTAAAGTAGCTGTTATTCCTACAGATGAGGAATATATGATTGCTTTTGATACTAAGACTCTTTTAAACCTATAATATGGTTTTGTTTATAATATACACAATGAATTCGTTTTGTTGTGATAAATAAGAAAAGCCCATCGAATTCGATGGGCTTTTTCATTAACTAACAATCTTATTAAACATGAAACTTATAATTACAAGCTAGAATAGGTCAAATGCTACTTGAATATTAGCGATGTTTTGCATAGGATTCCACATAGCCATTGCAGATACTGGAAGTTTAAACTTACCAATATTCAACACTTTTGACGCAGTCATATTTACATTTACGATACCTGCTGTATCTCCATAGAAGTTAGCTTTTGTTCCTGAGTATTTGTCTAGAGCAAACGCTCCTGCAATACCAAAGTCTAAGTTAACAACATGGTGACGAAGTACAGGGCAGTCTAGAGAAACATAAGTAGAATATCTATTTTTTGTATTTAGATCAAAACCTCCTCTATCACGACCAAATAAAACAGTTGCCCAACTTATTTTTAAAGGAAATTTTCCTTGAAATTGATAAGCTACTGCTAAGTCTAGAAAGTGTCCTGTTTCTCTTGCACTATAATTAAATACTTTATCGTGATTCCAACCTGTTTCATTAGTAGAGAAATTATAAATATCCCATAAAGCTATGCTGAATCCAGCTTTTTCAAAGCTTACGTAATAATCAAATTCTCTATATACGCCGTTGAAACTAGCTGCACCCCATAAACCTGCTTTAAACATTTTGTTTTTATCAAATACATGAATATCAACATCTGCTAAAGCTGCATTAGTTACTTGTTGCCCTCTCCATAAGTGCATGTTTTTAACTTGTAGAGAGAAGTCGATTGGCGCATCTGTAAGCTCTTGAGAAAATCCTGGGATACAGAATAGAGCTAAAAGGAGTGTTAAAAAACAATATTTAGTTTTCATTGTCGTTTTGTGTTTAGATTAAATAATTGCATAATTAGTAAAAAGCATGTAAGTACCTACGGCAAGTAATGTACCTATGATAGGACCAACAATTGGTACCCATGCATAACCCCAGTCACTATCTCTTTTGCCTTTAATAGGTAGTAGTGCGTGAGCTATACGAGGAGGAAGGTCACGAGCAGGGTTGATCGCATATCCAGTAGGACCACCTAATGACATACCAATGACAACGATTACCATAGCTACAGGGAAAGGACCAGCTATTTTAGCTCCTCCTGCAAGGTATATACCCATAATAAGTACGTAAGTACCAATGGCTTCCGCTACACAGTTATAGAAGGGGCTTCTTATCTCTGGAGCTGTACAGAACACCCAAAGTTTTTTATCTGCACTTTCTTCTTTGTCAAAATGAGGTTTGTAGACTAAATAAACTAAGCATGCTCCTAAAAAACCACCAAGAAGTTGTGCTATAGTATATCCAATAACAGTGCTAATAGTTCCATCAAATAAGCCAGCCATATATAAGCCGAGAGTAACAACGGGGTTTAAGTGTCCACCCGAGTCACCTGCAACATAAGCGCCTACAAATACTGCTAGCCCCCATGCAAATGTTACTACTATCCAGCCAGCATTCTGACCTTTTGTTCCTTTTAATAAATTGTTTGCTACTACCCCGTCACCTAAGAGTATAAGCATTGCTGTCCCGAAAAATTCGAGAATAAATCTTGAGTCCATATTATTTATAGTATTAGATAGGTTAATCTTATTTTACCCAGTCTTGAGAACGGTAAATTGCTGCTGCCCATTTGCGTTTAGCTAACTGCATGTCGTGTTGAGCATCTGGTTCAAATGTGCTATCAACAGTCCATTGCTTTTTAACTTCATCAATATTTTCCCAGAAGCCTACAGCTAGACCAGCCAAATATGCTGCACCTAAAGCTGTTGTTTCTATCGTATGAGGGCGAATAACTGTTTGTGCTAGTACATCGGATTGGAATTGCATTAATAGATTGTTTCTAGATGCACCACCATCAACACGAAGTTCTTTAAGACCGATACCTGCGTCTAAGATCATTGCATTAATTACGTCCATAGATTGATAAGCTATACCTTCAAGGGCTGCTCTAGCAATATGTGCTGCTGTAGTACCTCTGGATAATCCAACAATAGTACCACGAGCATATTGATCCCAATATGGAGCACCTAAACCTGTTAATGCAGGAACAAAGTATACATCTCCACAATCAGGTACTTTACGTGCCAATTCTTCTATTTCTGATGAAGATTTAATGATTCCTAGACCATCACGAAGCCATTGAACAATTGCCCCTCCCATGAAAATACTACCTTCCAATGCATAGGTAACTTTATTGCCTATTTTCCATGCAATAGTACTAACTAAGTTGTTTTTTGAAATTACAGGTTCTTCTCCTGTGTTCATTAAGATAAAGCAACCAGTTCCGTATGTGTTTTTAACCATACCTGGTTCAATACACATTTGTCCAAATAAAGCTGCTTGCTGGTCACCTGCTATACCTGAAATAGGAACTTTATGAGCAAAAATTGTAGTTTTTGTATGACCATAAATTTCACTTGATGATGCTACTTCAGGAAGCATTGCTTCAGGTATATCAAACAATTTAAGTAGGTCTTTATCCCATTCCAAAGTGTGAATGTTGAATAACATTGTTCGAGATGCATTGGTAACATCAGTAACATGTCTTTCTCCACGTGTTAATTGCCAAACAATCCAGCTATCTACTGTACCGAATGCTAGTTCTCCTTTTTCTGCTCTTTCACGTGCTCCTTCAACATTGTCCAAAATCCATTTAACTTTAGTAGCACTAAAATAAGCATCAATGATAAGACCTGTTTTGTCTTTAATAAAAGGAATAAGTTCTGCTTCTTTTAATTTATCACAATACTCAGCTGTTCTACGGTCTTGCCAAACAATAGCATTGTAGATAGGATCACCTGTTGCTTTATCCCATACGATAGTAGTTTCACGTTGATTGGTAATACCAATACCTGCAATGTATTTTCCATTGATACCTATTTTGGTGATAGCTTCTGCTGCAACAGAGGCTAATGAAGACCAAATTTCGTGAGGATCATGTTCTACCCATCCACTTTGTGGAAAATATTGGGTGAATTCTTTTTGAGCAACAGAACATATTTCACCTGAGTGATTAAAAACAATTGCTCTGGAACTTGTAGTTCCTGCGTCGAATGCTAAAATGTACTTTTCCATACTTGTATTAAATTAAGGTATTAATTTAGTTCTATATTTATTTACCAGGTTTATACGGAGTTAGCAGATAGTTTTGAGCTAATTCGATAAAATCATTTACTTGTTGGTTTTCCCAATCTTTGTCTTTATTCATTTCTTTAGCCATAATGCTTGCAACTTTTGGTGCA